>NZ_BMQE01000009.1:0-227747 GCF_014647955.1 Planomonospora antibiotica
CGAGCTCGTAGTCGACGAACGTGCCCGGCAGCACCGGCTCGCCCCGGTGGCCCGCCGTCAGCGCGATCTCCGCCTCCCCGTAGGCGTTCCGCGGCCGGTCGGGGTCCTCCTGGGAGCGCTGGACGTGCGCGTGCAGGCTCTCCGAGCGCGCGGCGAGCCGTTCGTAGGCCTCCCGGGGCAGGGCGAGCACCGTGCAGGCGGTGGTCGCCCTGACCGTGTGCTCCCAGGTCGCGTCCGCGCTCACCAGCGCCTGCTCCCCGAAGTAGTCGCCGTCGGCCAGCACGCCCAGCAGCGCCTCGCCGCCGTAGGGTCCCTCGCCCACCCTGCCGACCTTGCCGTGGGCCAGCAGGAAGACCTCGTCCACCGGGGTGCCCGCCTCCGCGATCACCTGGCCGGGGTCGTACTCCCGCTGGACGAACAGGTCCGCGAGGCTCGCCAGCACGTCGGCGTCGCCGTACCCGCGCAGGGCGGGGAGCTCGCACAGCTCGGCGGAGATCACCCTGACCTGGGCGCCGGTGGAGACGAAGGTCACCCGGCCGTCGGCGATCTGGTAGGTCAGCCGCCGGTTGACCCGGTAGGCACCGCCGACGGCCTCCACCCACGGCAGCAGGCGCAGCAGGTGCCGGGAGGTGATCGCCTGCATCTGCGGCGGGGTCTTGGTCGTCGTGGCCAGGTTGCGCGCGGCCCGGGTGCCCAGGCTGAGGCGGTTCTCGTGGGGCTCGCCGGCGTCGCCGCGGGAGTCGGTGGAGATCGCAGGTTCGGTCATGGCGCACATCACCCATCTGTGTTCGGCCGGTGGCCGTTTGCCGGGGAATCGGTCCCGCTCCGGTGGTCGGAACCCGGCGGAGCGGAGAGGTACGTCGGGCAGGCGGGAAGTCGGGCAGCCGGGCAGGCAGGAAGTCGGGCAGGCAGGAAGTCGGGCAGGCAGGAGGTCGGAAAGACCGAGGGGCGGGAAGTCGGAAGGTCGGGTTCGCGGGGGCGGCGGATGTCGCGGCACGGGACGCTCCCCGTGCCGTCCCCCTACACGACCCGGCGGGTCAGGCGGTCGACCAGCAGCGCCAGCGCCTCGCAGGTCCGCGCAGGGATCACACCCTCGCGCAGCACGTCGAGCGCCTGGTCGGCGCGTCGCGTGATCAGTGACTCGACGTGGGCGAGTGCCCCGGTGTCCACGATGATCTGCCGGAGCACGTCCGCGTTCCGCTCGTCCAGCCCGGGTTCCCCGTGCCAGGTGCGGAGCCGGTCGCGTTGCGGGCCCCGGGCGCGGGCGAACGCGTGCGCGATCAGCACGGTCCGCTTCCCCTCCCGCAGGTCGTCGATGACCGGCTTGCCGGTCACCGAGGTGTCGCCGAAGACACCCAGGATGTCATCACGCAGCTGGAACGCCTCTCCCAGCGGCAGCCCGAACCGGGAGTACGCCTCCAGCAGAGAGGGATCGGCTCCGGCGAGCACCCCGCCGATCTGCAGCGGACGCTCGACGGTGTACTTGGCCGTCTTGTATCGCACCACCCGCAGGGCCCGCTCGACACTCGCCTCCTCCCCCATGCCCGCCAGGATGTCGAGGTACTGTCCGGAGATCACCTCCAGGCGCATCCGGCTGAACAGCATCCGGGCCGCGTGCGTACGGGCCTGGCCCACCTCGACGCCGGTCAGCAGCTCGTCCGCCCAGGCCTGGGCGAGCACGCCCAGCAGGATCGCGGCGGAGCCGCCGAACGCCTGCGCGCCGGGCGGCCGGGCGGGGCCGGCGAGGCTGCGGTGGAGCGTCGGGCGGCCCCGGCGCGTGTCGCTGCCGTCCATGACGTCGTCGTGGACGAGCAGACCGGCGTGGCAGAGCTCCAGCGCCGCACCCGCGTCGATCACGGGTCCCTCCTCCTGGGCCCCGCCTCCGGCGCCGTGCCAGCCCCAGTAGCACAGGATCGGCCGGATCCGCTTTCCGCCCGCGACCACGAATTCCCGCAGCTGCCGGTACCCCTCGATCACGTCCGGGTCGTCCACGGGGGAGAGATGCGCGTCCAGGAACCGGACCAGCCTGGCGTCCACCTTCCGCCGCACTCTGTCGATGGCTTTCGAGATCGGCGTCTCCGCGATCTCCGTCGTCATAGATGGCCCTTCGATGACGGACAGGATTACAAAGAGGAAGTTACGCCATGACCACGGGAATGCAAATACCCATTTTCAAAATCGCAGTTTTTTGCAGAAAGTGCAGATCGCCGCGCATATAAAAGCATTCGAGGGCGATATCACCCCGTAGGCGGTCCGTCCCGATAAGGGGCCGGACCGATGGACCCGAAACCGCCTTTTCTCACGAAGAGTCCCCCAAAGGAGGCCCTCGAAAGTCTTCATGATTTACAATAAACGGAAATATAGAGAAATGGCCATTCGATGCGGATCAGAGCTTCGGTGTCCGGTCCGGGACCTCAGGTCCGGTAGGTCTCCACCCCCAGCTTGACCGCGACCGCCAGGCCGCAGGCGGCGGCGACGAACCGGAGCGACTGCCCGGGCAGCCGCCGGGCGATCGCCGGGCCGATCCAGCCGCCGGCCAGGAACCCCGCGGCGAGCGGTACGGCGGCCGCCCACTCGACCGGCCCGAAGAGCGCGAAGCCGAGGGCGGCCACCGCGTTGGCGAGCGCGGAGACCACGTTCTTGACGGCGTTGACCTTGACCGCGGGCTGGTGCAGCACGGCGCCGAGCACCGCGAACATGAGGATCCCCCCGGCGGCCCCGAAGTAGCCGACATAGACCGCGACCGCGAACAGTGCCGCCCGCGCGGCCCAGCCGCGTTCCGCCGCGTGGCCCCCGCCGTCCTCGCCGGGCCCGCGGTCCGCCCTCCCCGTTCCGCGTCCGCCCGATCCGGCAGGCGCACCCGGCCCGGCCGGCCCGTTCCGCTCGCGTGGCCCGCCTGGGCGCGGCGGGCGGAGCAGCAGGAGAGAGGCGCCCGCGATGAGCCAGGGCGCGACCGCCTCGAAGGCCTGGGGCGGGGTCGTCAGCAGCAGCCCGGCGCCCGCCGCCCCGCCCAGCGCGGTGACCCACCCCAGGCGCAGCACCCGTCCGCCCTGGCCCGCGAGCTCGGGCCGCGACCCGGCAGCCGCCCCCAGGCCGGTGAAGACGAGGGCCACGGTGTTGGTGACGTTCGCGCTCAGCGGGGACAGGCCGAACGCCAGCAGCGCCGGATAGGAGATCACGGACGCCAGGCTCACCACCGTGCTGACCACACCGGCCAGCACCCCCACCCCGGCCAGCCCCAGCATCTCCCCGACGATCACATCCGCCACCCAACCACACGGCCGTCACCGGGCCGCCGCCCGGTGTACCGTCCAGGTCCTGGCCGAACTGAGGTGACGGGCCGGGTACCGCCGCGCGGATCGCCCCGGGTCCGCCTCTCCCTGCCGGAAGACGCATGGTGACATCCCGCCCGTGTCCGGCGTCTGCCGTTACCCGCCGCTGGGAATTCACATCCGGTTCGCGGAGCACGCCCGCCTCGGCGGAGACGGTGATCGAGCTTGACGGCAGGAGAGCCGAGCGATGTGGTTGGAACTGACCTGGACAGAGGTGATCACGGTCGTCGTGTCCACCCTCTGCGTCTACGTGGCCTTCCTCCTCCTTGTCAAACTCGTCGGGCAGCGGGCGCTGGCGGCCATGTCGAGCTTCGACTTCGCCGCCCTGATCGCGCTCGGCGCGGTCATGGGCCGCACCGCCCTGGGCCCCTCCCCCACCCTGCCCGCCGGTCTGCTCGGCATGGTCACCCTCTTCGCCCTGCAGACGACGTTCGGGCTCATCCGCCGCAACAGGCGGCTGGACCGCTCACTGAACACCCTTCCGCTGCTGCTCATGGTCAACGGCACCGTCCTGCACGACAACCTGCGCAAGGCCCAGATCGTCGAGGACGAACTGCGTCAGAAGCTGCGGCTGGCAGCCGTCCACCGATACGACGACGTCGCCGTCGTGATCCTCGAACGGACCGGCGCCGTCAGTGTGCTCCGGCGAGGTGAGACCATCGACCCCGGGCTCGTCTCCGACGTGCGCGGGCGAGAACTGCTGGCCGCCGAGCACCTGCAGCGCCGCCCCGCGTGAGCACCGAACGGGACGATCGGGCCGACGGGCCCTGGCGAAGCCGATTCCGCCCGGACGACCGGAGAGCCGGGAGTCCTCCCGGCTCCGCCATGCGGGACCCGCCCGGGGTCAGACGCCTGCGGGGACCTTCACCGCCTCCCGGTCGAGGTGGGCATGGAGCCGCTCGCCCTCGATGTCGACGTCGGGCAGGGCGCGGTTCAGCCAGCGGGGCAGCCACCAGCACGGCGACGGCCACGGTGCCCGCGGCGGCCAGGCCCATGATGCTCAGGAACGGGATGCCCACCACGACCAGGCCCGCGAGCGCGATGACCACGGTGGCCCCGGCGAAGACGACGGCCGATCCGGCGGTGCCGACGGCGCGCGCGGCGGCCTCCTCGGGCTCCAGGCCGTCGGCGAGGTTCTGCCGGTGCCGGGAGGTGATGAACAGCGAGTAGTCGATGCCGACGGCCAGACCGAGCATGAGGGCCAGGATGGGGGCGGTGGTGGTCAGTTCGACCACGCTGCTGAGCGCGAACAGGCCCGCCATTCCGGCGCCGACGCCGTGTCGTTTCTCAAGCGTAGGAGCAACGCCGCGATGCTCGCTCTGTCCCTGCCCGGCGGACTCTGCCTCCACCTGGCCGCCCCCTACGAGGGCATGGAGTTCCTGTACTTCGTGATCTACGCCGCTCCGTTCCGCACCGGGATCCGCTCCGCCGTGGCACTGGTGCTGCTGGACGCGGCCGGCTTCGCCGGCGTCGCCCTCCTGGGCGGGGTCCAGGCCCCGGCCGTCATCGCGAACCTGCTGGGTCTGACCTACTCGACGGTCTTCGTGTTCCTGGTGCGGCAGCTCCTGGTCACCCGCCTCCGGACCGCGGAACTGGTCGAGGCGCGGGCGGGCGAGGCCGTACTCGCCGAGCGGACCAGGCTGGCCAGGGAGATCCACGACGTGCTGGCGCACTCGCAGTCCGCGCAGATCCTGCACCTGGAGGGCGCGCGGCTGCTGCTGGAGCGCGGGAGCGACCCGGCGGAGGCGCTGGACCGGGTCAACCGCGCCTTACGGCTCGCCCGGACGGGCCTGGAGGAGACCCGCCGGGCCCTCGACGCGCTGCGCGGGCCGGAACTGCCGCTGGCCGAACGGCTGGAGCGGCTCACGGTCGAGTTCCGGTCGGTGACCGGCACCGGCTGCGAGGTGTCGGTCACCGGGGACCTGGAAGCGCTGGAGGCGCAGGCGCGGCTGGCCGTGGCGCGGACGGCGCAGGAAGCCCTGACGAACGTGCGCAAGCACGCGCCCGGCGCGTCGGTCTCGGTGGCGCTGCGCCGCCGCGGCGACTGGTGCGAGCTGGAGGTGCGCGACACCGGAGGAGCCCGGGGCGGCTTGTCGCCGGCCGGCGGGGGCTACGGGCTCATGGGCATGCGGGAGCGGGCCGAGCTGATCGATGGGTCACTGCGGTTGATCGCGACCGGGCGCTCCAACGCCCAGATCGCGGGCGAGCTGTTCATCTCCGAGGCGACGGTGAAGACCCACATCAACAACCTCTTCGCCAAGGCGGGCCTGCGGGACCGGGCCCAGGCCGTCGCCTACGCCTTCCGGCACGACCTGGGGCCCTCGGCGGGATGACGTCCGCCGGTCCCCGGCGGAGCACGGCGACGGCGGACGTCACCGCGACCGGGGACCCTACTTGTGCCGGAAGTAGACGAACAGGCGGCCGTGGTTCTTGGCGTCCTTGTCGATGCGGTGGTACAGGGCCTTGATCTCCTTCTGGTCCAGGAAGCGCAGGACCTTCTTCTTGAGCTGGCCCGACCCCTTCCCGGGGATGATCTCGACCTCGGTCGCCCGCTTCCTGATGGCCTCGTCGATGATCCCCCGCAGCGCTTTGTCGATCTCCCCGCCCCTGTTGTAGATGGGGTGCAGATCCAGCTTGAGCTTCAAACGGGCCTCCCGGGCGTCGCGTCCGGCCAGTCTACGCGCGACGGTCTGGTGCATCCATCTCTCAGTTGCAAGCGATTCGCAACAAGGTTACTGTCGGGGCGCTCCACCGACCCCGGGAGGGATACATGAGGCTGGCCCGGCGCCTGGCCGCCCTGCTCGTGACGTCCGGTCTGCTGGCCGGCGCCTGCTCGGCCCCCTCCGCCGGTCCGGCCGCGCCCGCCGACGGCACGTTCGTGATCGGCCTCGGCTCCGAGTTCGACACCCTCAGCCCTGTGATGGGCTACGCCCCCGACGGCGGTTCCCTCATCTACGAGGGGCTGATGAGCCGGGGGACCGACCTGTCGCTCACCCCCGCGGTCGCCGCCGCCCCGCCGACCGTCTCGGCGGACGGCCTGACCGTCTCCTTCACCCTGCGCGACGGACTGAAGTTCCACGACGGCAGGCCGGTGACCGGCGCCGACGTCGAATACACCTACGAGGCCGTGCTGGACGGGGCCAACAACTCCCCGATCCGGGGCGACTACGCCGCGATCGAGAAGGTGGACGCCCCCGACCGGTTAACCGTCGTGTTCACTCTCGCCCACCCCTACGCCCCGCTGGTCCAGCGCGCCACCCTGGGCATCGTGCCCGCCGGCGACCCGCTGACCGGCGACCGGCCCGTCGGTTCGGGACCGTACCGGTTCGTCTCCAGGACGCCCGGCGACAAGGTCGTGCTGGAGGCGAACCGCGACTACCGGACGGGCCCGCCCGCCCTCTCCCGGCTGGTGCTGGCCTTCGCCGAGGACGACAACGTCCGCGCGACGCGGATGTCCGCCGGAGAGTTCGACGCCGTGATCCTGCCGCCCAAGGCCGCCGCCCGGTTCGAGGGGCAGCCGGACGTCACGGTGCACAAGGTGCCCAGTGCCGACTACCGGGGCATCATGTTCCCCCTCGGCCGTCCGGTCACCGGCGACCGGGCGGTCCGCCGCGCGCTCGGCCTGGCCGTCGACCGCCAGGCGATGGTGGACGTCGTCCTCGCCGGAGCGGGCGCCCCCGCCTTCGGTCCGGTCTCCCCCGTCACCTCCTGGCACAACCCGGCGGTGACCGGGGCCCCGGCGGGTGACCCCGCGGCCGCGCGCAGGCTCCTGCAGGAGGACGGCTGGGTCCCCGGCGAGGACGGCGTCCGGGTCAAGGGCGAGGTCCGCGCCGCGTTCACGCTGATGTATCCGGCGGGCGACTCCCTGCGCAAGGAGCTCGCGCTGGCGGTGGCCTCCGACGCCAAGGCGATCGGGGTGGACGTCCGGCTCGCCGGACTCGACTGGGACGCGATCGAGCCGCGCATGTCCACCGACGCCCTGATCATGGGATACGGCAGCCCGTACGATCCCGACTACGTCAACTACGAGCTGTTCCACAGCTCTTATGCGCGCCGGGGCTTCTTCAACCCGGGCGGCTACGACGATCCCGAGGTGGACAGGCTCCTGGAGACCGGACGGCGGTCCGGGGACCCCGCGGTCCGGCGGCAGGCTTACCTGGACTTCCAGAAGATCGTCCATGACGAGGAGGTCTGGACCTACCTGGTCTTCCTCAAGCACGTCTACGTCGTCCGCGGCGCGTACGAGGGCGTGCGGCCCGGCGTGGACGCCCACGAGCACGCCACCGGCGGTCTGTTCCGCGACATCCACACCTGGAAGCCGGCCGCATGAGACCCGCACCGGACACCGGCGGAGTGCTCCCCGCCACGGCCGGCGGCCAGCCGGCCCCCGGCCCCGAGAGGCCCGGCACGCCCCCCGGCCCCGAGAGCGGCGGCGAGACCGGCGGCGTGAAGCGGGCGGCCCCCGGCACGCGCCCGCCCCGCCGCCGCCCGTCCGACGGGCTCGGACGGGCGGTCGCCCGCATGGTGGCCTGGCGGGCGGCGTTCGCCGCACCGCTGCTGCTGGCGGTGACGGCCGGCATATTCGCCCTGGCCAAGGCCTCCCCATTCGACCCGGTCCGGCAGTACCTCGGGGACCGGGCGGTGGTCACCGACCCGGCCGTGGCCGAGCGGATCCGGGCCAACTGGGGCCTCGACCGGCCGGTCCTGGAGCAGTACGCCACGTGGCTCGGCAACCTCCTCCGGGGCGACCTGGGCGAGTCGCGGTCGCTGCACCTGCCGGTCGGCCAGGTGATCGCCGAGCGGCTGCCGTGGACGCTGCTCGCCACCTCGGCGGCGATCGTGCTGATGCTGGCCGGGAGCCTCGTCGCCGGGACGGTCGCCGCCCGGCGGCGCGGCTCCCGGCTGGACCGGCTCATCACCGGGGGCGCGCTGGCGAACGAGGCGGCCCCGGTGTTCTGGCTCGGCCTCCTGGCGATCTCGGTCTTCTCGGTGCGGCTGGGCTGGCTGCCGGCCGGCGGCCTGACCGACGCCGCGTCCGCCACCGTGGAGTTCGGCGACCTGGCCGCGCACATGGTGCTCCCCGTCACGGTGCTGGCGGTCTCCCAGTCGTCCTGGCTCGTGCTGTACGTCCGCGAGTCGGTCGTCGGCATCCTGCGGGAGGACTTCGTCACCGGCGCCCGCGCCCGCGGCCTGCGGGAGCGGACGGTTCTCGTCCGGCACGCGCTCCGCTCGGCGCTGCTGCCCTTCCTCACCCTCCTGGGCGCGCGGATCCCGGAGCTGGTCACCGGAGCGATCCTGGTGGAGACCGTCTTCTCCTGGCCGGGCGTCGCCTCGGCCTCGGTGCAGGCGGCCCTCGCCGTGGACTTCCCGCTGCTCGCCGCGCTCACCCTGCTCGGCACCCTGGCCGTGGTGGGCGGCAACCTCCTCGCCGACATCGCCTACACGATCGCCGATCCCCGCGTGCGCACCCTGGGAGTGGGCTGACATGACCGCCGCAGTTCCTCCGCCGTCCCCGGCTCCCCCGGTGCGCCCCCCGGATCCGGCGCCGCCCGGGTCCTCGGCACCGTCCCGGCCGCGCCGACGGCCCCGGCCCGGATCCCGGTGGCCGGTGCGCGCCGCCGCGGCCGCCCTGACGGCCCTGGGCCTGGCCGTCCTGCTCGTCCCACCGCTGGCCCAGCTCGACCAGCAGCTGGTGGACCTGCGCTCGGCGGGGCTGCCGCCCTCCCTGGCGCACCCGCTCGGCACCGACCAGGTCGGCCGGGACGTGCTGCTCCGCTCGGTCTACGGCCTGCGGGTGTCCTTCCTGGTGGGCCTGGTGGCCGCGCTGGCGAGCATGGTCGTCGGCGGCCTCGTGGGGCTGGCCGCGGGCAGCCTCGGGGGCATGCCCGACCGCCTGCTGATGCGGCTCGTCGACGGCTTCACCTCGGTGCCGCACCTGCTGCTCGGCATCTTCATCGTGGCCCTGTTCGCCCCGAGCCCGGTCGCGGTGGTCGTCTCGGTGGGCGTCACGCACTGGACGACGGCGGCCCGGATCGTCCGCTCCGAGGTGCTCTCCCTGCGCTCGCGGCCCTTCGTGGAGGCGGCGATCTCCGGCGGCGCGAGCCGGGCCCGGGTGGTCCGCCGTCACCTGCTGCCCCATCTGGCGCCGCACCTGCTGCTGGCCGCGGTGCTGATGGTCCCGCACGCGGTCTGGCACGAGACCGCGCTGAGCTTCCTCGGTCTCGGCCTCCCCCCGCACCTGGCCTCGCTGGGCAACATGATCAACGACGGCCAGCGGTCCCTGCTCGCCGGAGACTGGTGGTCCAGCCTGGTGCCCGGCCTGTTCATCCTGGTGCCGACGCTGGCGCTGGGCGTGCTCGCCCAGCACTGGCGCGACCGGCTCACCCCCCGGCTGCGATCGGAGCTGTCCCTTTGAGCACGAGCGTCTCCCCCGGCAAGGACCTCCCCTCCGACGGCCCCCTGACGGCCGGGAGTCCCGGGGCGGCCGGGCCGGCCCCGGGCGGGGGCTCCCCGGTGGACGGCCCCGTCCCGGGCGGGGGCTCTCCCGCGGACGGCCTCGCCGCGGCCGGGGCAAACCGGCTCAGGGTGGAGGAGCTGACCGTCTCCTTCCGGCTGCCCGGCGCCACCGTGCGGGCGGTCACCGGGGTCTCCTTCGAGGTGCGCCCCGGACGGTGCCTGGCGCTGGTGGGCGAGTCGGGCTGCGGCAAGTCCGTGCTCGCCCACGCGCTGCTCGGGCTGCTCCCCGGCAACGCCGAGGTCGCCGGGCGGGCGCGGCTGGAGCACGCGGGCGGCTCGCTGGACCTGCTCGGCGCTCCGGAGGCCGTACTGGCCCGGCGGGTGCGCGGACGGGCGGTCGGGCTGATCCCGCAGAGCCCGGCCACCCACCTGACCCCGGTGCGCACCGCGCGGGCGCAGCTGGAGGAGGCGCTGCGGGAGCTCGGGCACGCGCGGCCGCGGGAACGCGCCGACGAGCTCGCGCTGCGGCAGGGCCTGCACCCCGCCGACCTCGACCGCTATCCGCACGAGCTGTCCGGCGGCATGGCCCAGCGGGTGGCCAACGCGATGGCGCTGGCCGGGGACCCGTGGCTGATCCTGGCCGACGAGCCGACCGGCGGGCTGGACCGGCCGCTGGTCGACCGGGCGATGGCGGCGCTGCGCGGGCTGTGCGACGAGGGCCGGGCCGTCCTGCTGATCACCCATGACCTGCGGGCGGCCGAGCGGGTCGCCGACGACCTCGCCGTGATGTACGCCGGCCGCCTGGTCGAGACCGGTCCCGCCGGGCGGGTGCTGGACCGGCCGCGCCACCCCTACGCCGCGGGGCTGGTGAACGCCCGGCCCGACCGGGCGTTCGTCCCGATCCCCGGCATGCCGCCCGAGCTGACCCGCCTGCCGGACGGCTGCGCCTTCGCACCGCGCTGCCCGTCGGCGAGCGGAGCCTGCGCGGCGCCGCCGCCCCTGGCGGGCGGCGTCGCCTGCCACCACCCCCTGGAGGACGACCGTGCGTGAGATCCGTGCCGCCGCCCGCCGCGCCCCGGAGGACCGCCGTGCTTGAGGCCCGTGACGTCACCGTCCGGTACGGCCGGCAGGTCGTGCTCGACGGTGTCTCGCTCACCGTCGAACCCGGCCGGGTGACCGGCCTGGCCGGTCCCAGCGGCTGCGGCAAGTCGACGCTGGCCCGGGTGCTGGCGCTGATGCTCCGGCCCGCCGCGGGCACGGTGACGGTGGACGGGTCGGCCGTGCGGCGCTGGCGGCAGCGCGCCCCGCGCGGTCTGCGCACCGCGGTCGCCCTGCTCTACCAGCAGCCGCGTCTGGCGGTGGACCCGCGCCTGACCCTGACCGAGATCATCGCCGAGCCGCTGGCCGCGGCGGGCCGGGCGGACCCCGGCCGGGTGGCCGCGCTGGCCGCCGAGGCGGGCCTCACCGGCGACCTGCTCGGCCGCCGTCCGCACGAGGTGTCCGACGGGCAGTTGCAGCGGGCGTGCGTGGCGCGGGCGCTCTCCCTGGAGCCGCGCTACCTGGTCTGCGACGAGATGACCACCATGCTGGACGCCTCCACCCAGGCGCATCTGGTCGCGGTCGTCGAGGCCTACCGGGAGCGCAGCGGCGCGGGTGTGCTCGCCGTCAGCCACGACGACGCGCTGCTGGCCCGCTGGGCGCACCACCGGGTGCGCCTCGGAGACTTCGAGGACCTCGAGGACCTCAAGGACCTCGCGGGCTGAGCCCCGGACCCGCGGCCCCGCGCCGCGGCGGGCCCCCGGTCCCGCCGCGCCGTACGCCCCGGGCCGGGCGGCGGGCGCCCTACGACCGGCGGTGCAGGTAGTCGACCAGGGAGGCCTTCTCCGTCTCGAGCTCGTCGATGCTGCTCTTGACCACGTCGCCGATGCTGACCAGCCCCGCCAACCGGCCCCCGGAGACCACCGGGATGTGCCGGATGCGGTGGTCGGTCATGGTCCGGCGGAGGTCGTCGGCGTTGTCCTCCGGGGAGCAGGTGCGCACCTCGGTCGTCATGATGGCCGACACGGGCCCGTCGAGCACCTGCGCGCCGCGGTCGTGGAGCCGCCGGACGATGTCGCGCTCGGAGACGATGCCCGCGATCGACGAGCCGTCCGGGGAGACCACCGCGGCGCCGATGTTGTTGTCCGCCAGGACGCCCAGCAGCTGGGTGACGGTCGTGTCCGGATGGACGGTCGCCACTCTGGTTCCCTTGCCCTGAAGTATCCGGCCGATCAGCATTGGCACCACCTCGGTTTCAGCCTCGCTCGGGGGGTATCCCCTTACATTGCCCCGCCTCGCTCACGGCTAAGCGCCCGCGGCGGCAAACCTCGACCCTCGGCGGCAAACCTCGGCCCTCGGGGGCGGACCTCAGACGACCGGGAGCAGCCGGACCGCGTCCAGGGCCAGAGCGAGCTCGACGATGTCCAGCGGCCTGGCCAGCGAACGGCCGGTGAGCTGCTCGATCCTGCGGATGCGATTGAAGACGGTGTTGCGGTGGCAGTAGAGCTGCCCGGCGGCCCGCATCGCCGACCCCTCGCAGCGCAGCCACGCCTCCAGGGTGCCGAGCAGCACCTCGCGGTCGGCCGGGTCGAGGGCCAGGACGGGCCGGAGCACCGCGGCGCTGAGGTGGCCGGCGAGCTCGGGCTGGCTGACCACCAGCGCGGCGGGGAGCCGGTCCTCCAGCCTGGCGATCTCGGGGCCCTCCCCCGTGCAGGTCCGCAGGGCGAGCTCGGCGAGCCGGCGGGCCTGGGCGAGCTCGGCCAGCCCCTCGACCACCGGGCTGATCCCGGCGCAGCCGAGGACGTGCGGGCGCAGGGCCTCGGTCAGCTCCTCGACGCCCTCGTCGTGCAGGAGTGCGACGGCCACCTCGTAGTCGGGGCGCATCCGCCACAGCAGCCGGACGCCCCCCAGCCCCGCCGGGCGGGAGCCGTCGTCGGCGTGGCCGCCGCGGCCGGGCAACCGGGTGATGACGACCGCGTAGCGGCCGAGCTCCGGCAGGTCCAGCGCCGCGGCGGCGCTGCGGACCAGCGCGGCGTCGGCCCGGTCCTCCAGGAGGGCGTCGAGCAGGGCCTGGACCCGCTCGGCGGTGCGGCCGAACATCTCGGCCTCCCTCCTGCGGTAGGACTCGGCGGCGGCCACGGCCTGCCGGTCGACGGCGTGCCACACCTTGGTGGCGCTGCGGATGAGCACCGGGAGGCTGTCGGGCTCCTCCTCGGCGACGACCCCGACCAGTCCGTCCCACATCACCTGCGCGGAGACCCGGTAGCTGCGCAGCAGCGAGTCCATCGGCAGGCCCTGCTCGGCGCGGCGGCGGGCCGTGCGCTCCGCCTGCTGCAGGTCCCGCCGCTCCGGCCGGGGCAGCAGGATCGCGCCGATGCCCGTCTCCATGGCCTCGTACACGCTCTGCCAGTGGTCGTCGGTGGGCACCATCCTGCGATAGGCCTCGTCGGTGTCGCGGGTCCTGGCCACGAGCTCGTCGGTGAGCTCGGGGAGCCGCTCCAGCAGCCGGCTCGCGGCCAGGCGCATGATCCTGCGCACCTCGTCGTCGTCGGCGGTCCGGATCCCCATCGGGCCATGGTGTCAGCGCACCGGGAGCGGAACAAGGTTCTGTTTCGTTTCGTGATCCCGCGTTGTGCTGGAGCACAACCCGCACCGCCCCTCCGTGGGCGGCCGCCCCGACTTCACCCGGCCCTCTGGACGCCGCTGGACGGCGTGGGTTGGGTGCGTTCATCGGTTGTCAGGAGGCATGCATATGAACGTCCACGACCCCCGGCCGCCCGGAGCCTCCGGGCTCTCGGTCAGGGATCTGGCGGTGAACTACGGGCCCGTGACGGCCCTGCGCGGGATCTCCCTGGACGTGCCGCGCGGGGCGGTCGTGACGGTGCTCGGCGGCAACGGCGCGGGCAAGTCCACGCTGCTGCGCGCCATCTCGGGAACGCTCCGCTTCCAGCGCGGCGGGATCACCTCGGGCGAGGTGGCCCTCGACGGCGTGAAGCTGTCCGGCGCGGCCACCTCGGCCGTCGTCGCACGCGGCGTCGTGCAGGTCCCCGAGGGCCGCAGGGTCTTCGCGCGGATGACCGTGGAGGAGAACCTGCGGGCCGGCGCGCTCGGAGCGCGGGACCGCAGGTCCGCCGCCGAGGCCAGAGAGCGCGTGCTGGAGCTCTTCCCGGTGCTCGCCGAACGGGCCCGCCAGCGCGCCGGCCTGCTGTCCGGCGGGGAGCAGCAGATGCTCGCCATGGGCCGGGCGATGATGGCCTGCCCGGAGGTTCTCCTGCTCGACGAGCCCACACTCGGCCTGGCGCCGCTGATGGCGGCCCGGATCGCCGAGACCGTGCGGGAGATCAACGCCCAGGGCACGACGGTGCTCCTGGTGGAGCAGAACGCCGCCATGGCCCTGTCCCTGGCCTCCCACGCCTACGTGCTGGAGGTCGGCGAGGTCGCCCTGTCCGGCCCGGCCGCCGAACTCGCCGCCAGCGACGAGGTGCGCCGCCGCTACCTGGGCGTCGGCGGTGACGCCGAGGACCTGCCCAGCGGCGCGGCCGTCCGGCGTCCCGCGCTGAGCAGGTGGTCGGCATGACCGGGGCCCCCTCCCTCTCCTCCACGGCACCCCTCGGGCGGTCCGCATGAGCGACACATACCAACCGGACGGTATGACCTCCGTCCCCCGGCTGGAGGTCCGCGACGTCACCGTGCGCTTCGCCGGGCTCACCGCGCTCGACGCGGTCGGCTTCAGCGTCGAGCCGGGCAGCGTGCACGCGGTCATCGGCCCCAACGGCGCGGGCAAGTCGACCTGCTTCAACGTCCTGTCGGGCGTCTACAAGGCCACCTCCGGCAGCGTGCGCTTCGGTGACGCCGAGCTGACCGCCCTGGCCCCCCACCGCATCGCCGGGCTGGGCCTGGCCCGCACCTTCCAGAACATCGCGCTCTCGCCGCACCTGTCGGTACGCGACAACCTGATGCTCGGGCGCCACCGGCTGACCCGCGCCGGGTTCGTCTCGGCCGGGCTGCGCCTGCCGTCCGCCCGCAGGGAGGCCGCCCGGCACAACGCCCGGGTGGAGGAGATCGCCGCGTTCGTGGGCCTCACCGAGCGCCTGGACGTGCCCGTGGGCCTGCTGGCGTACGGCGTGCAGAAGCGCGTCGAGCTGGCCCGGGCCCTGTGCATGGAGCCCAGGCTGCTGATGCTCGACGAGCCGGTGGCCGGCATGAACGGCGGCGAGCGGCGCGACATGGCCGAGCTGATCGCGGCCGTCCGCGAGAGCCTCGGGATCTCGATCCTGCTCGTGGAGCACGACATGGGAATGGTGATGCGCCTGGCCGACGCCGTGACGGTCCTGGACTTCGGCAGGCTCATCGCCGACGGCCCCCCGGAGAAGGTCCAGAACGACCCGGAGGTCATCCGGGCGTACCTGGGCGCGACGAGCGAGACCGAGGAGGCCGCTTCGTGAGCACTTTCATCGAACTGCTGGTGAGCGGGATCTCGGTGGGCGCGGTGTACGCGCTGATCGCCCTCGGGTTCGTCGTCATCTTCAAGGCGACCGAGGTGGTGAACTTCGCGCACGCCTCGCTGCTGCTGGTCGGCGGCTTCGTCATCGCCAAGACGCACCCGCTGGTCGGGTTCTGGGCCGCCCTGCTGCTCGGCGTCGCCGGGGCGGCCGTCCTGGGCGCCCTGATCGAGTTCGTGGTCATCCGCCGGGCGAACGTCCTGTCGCACAGCGTGCTGGCGATCGTGACGATCGGCGTCGACCTGATCCTGGTCACCGAGCTGACCCGGCAGCTCGGCACCGAGGTGCTCGCACTCGGCGACCCGTGGGGCAGCGACGTCCTGCAGCTGGGGTCGGTCAACATCCCGGCCACCCGGATCGCCGCGCTCGTCGCGGCGGCCGTCGTGATCACGGCGTTCCTGCTGGCGTTCAAGTACACCAGCTGGGGGGTGGCGATGCGCGCCACCGCGGAGGACTCCGAGACCGCCGCCCTGATGGGCGTGCGGCGCGGCCGGGTCTCGATGGGGGCCTGGGCGGTCGCCGGGGCGCTCGCCGCCGTCGCCGCGCTGTTCATGTGCGTATTCCCCACGCCCGGCCTGGACCGCAACGTGACCGCCGTGGCGATGAAGGCCTTCCCGGCGGCGATCCTCGGCGGCCTGGACTCCACCGGCGGCGCACTCGCCGGCGGGTTCATCATCGGCATCACCGAGTCGCTGGTCGGCGGCTACCAGGAGGAGCTGTCCTTCCTGGGCCGGGGACTCGGCGACGTCGCACCGTTCCTGGTGATGATCATCGTCCTGCTCATCCGCCCCGCGGGGCTGTTCGGGACGAAGGAGCTGGCCCGTGTCTAAGGTCGTCACCCCCCTCTGGTGGGTCCTGGTCGCCGCCGGCGTCGTCGTCGCGCCGTTCTACCTGGACGGCATCTGGCTGCAGGACGGCCTCTTCGCGATGGCGGCGGCGATCGGCGCCATCGGCCTCAACCTGCTGACCGGCGCCACCGGCCAGCTCTCCATGGGCCACGCGTTCTTCCTGGCGGTCGGCGCCTTCGGCTACGTCTACTTCGCCTCCGTGCCCGGCCAGGACGGCGAGTTCGGCGGGCTGGGCCTGCCCACCCCCCTGGCGGCGGTGCTCGCGGTGCTGCTGGCGGGCGTCGCGGGCGGCCTCTTCAGCCCCATCGCCGGCCGCCTGAAGGGCGCCTACCTCGGCATCGCCACCCTGGCGCTGATCTTCATCGGCCACTTCGTGATGTCCAACGCCACCCCGGTGACGGGCGGCCACAACGGCCGGCCGGTGCCGCCGATGGAGCTGTTCGGGTTCGCCTTCACCGACACGCCGGAGCCCCTGGTGATCGCCGGGGTGCCGTTCGGCGCGCTGGAGCGGCTCTGGTTCCTCGGCGTCGTCCTCCTGGTCGGCGCGGGGCTGTTCGCCCGCGGCGTGCTGCGGGGCCGCCCGGGGCGGGCCATGAACACCATCCGCGACCACGAGATCGCCGCCGGGGTGATGGGCGTCCCGGTGACCCGCTACCGCGCCGGCGTGTTCGTGCTCTCGTCGATGTACGGCGGGCTCGCCGGCGTGCTGATCGCCCTGGTCTTCCGGCAGACCGTGCCGGACTACTTCGGCCTCATCCTGGCCCTGTCCTACCTCGCGATGATCATCATCGGCGGGCTGGGCTCGGTCGCGGGAGCGGTGATCGGCGCGTTCTTCGTGTCCATGCTGCCCTCGCTGTTCACCCGCTACAGCGACGCGCTGCCCCTGGTGGCGCCCACCGGCCAGGAGGGGATCGGGGCCGCGGAGGCCGCCCAGATCCTGTACGGCCTCGCCGTCGTCGTCGTGGTCCTCTTCCTGCCCGGCGGGCTGTTCGGCCTGTTCACCAGGGCCCGCCTCCGCCTCGCCCGGCGCGCGGTGCCCGCCGCGCCCGTCAAGCACGCTCTCACGCCCACCCCCGAGACGAGGAACTGACATGAGAATCCCACGGAGCACCCGAGGACTCGCCGCCGCGGCGGTCCTGGCGCTGGCCGTCACCGCGTGCGCCAGCGAGAAGGCCACCGGCGGAGGCGGGGGCGGCGCCGCCGCCTCCGCCGACGGGGTGAAGACCGGACCCGGCGTGACCGCCGACGCCATCACGATCGGCATGATCACCGACCTGACCGGGCCCTACGCCTCGTTCGGCAAGAGCCTGACCAACGCCCAGCAGCTCTACTTCGAGCAGGTCAACCAGGCCGGCGGCATCTGCGGCCGGAAGCTGGAGTCGATCGTCCGCGACCACGGCTACGACGTGCAGAAGGCCGTGGCCGCCTACACCGAGATCGGCCCGAAGTCGGTCGCGCTCGCCCACGTCGTCGGCTCCCCCATGGTCAACGCGGTCAAGCAGCGCATCGAGACCGACCAGATGCTCACCATCCCGCAGGCCTGGGCCACCCACCTGCTCGGCAGCGAGCCGATCCAGGTCACCGGGACCACCTACGACATCGACATGATCAACGGTGTCGAGTACCTGGTGAAGGAGAAGGGCATCAAGTCCGGCGACTCCATCGGGCACCTGTACTTCGAGGGCGACTACGGCGAGACCGCGCTCAACGGCTCCAAGTTCGCCGCCGACAAGCTCGGCCTGAAGCTCGTGGAGCAGAAGATCAAGGCGACCGACCAGGACATGACCGCCCAGGTCGCGGCGTTCAAGAAGGCCGGGGTCAAGGCGATCCTCGTCTCCGTCGGCCCCCGGCAGACCGCCTCCCTCGTCGGCGTCGCCCTGGCCGGCGGCATGAAGGTGCCGTTCCTCGGCAGCAACTCGGCCTACTCCCCGCAGCTGCTGCCCACCCCGGCGGGCCCGGCGCTGCTGGCCGCCTTCGAGTACGTGACCGCGGGCGCCCCGATGAGCTCGGAGCTGCCCGCCATCAAGAAGCTGGGCGAGGACTACAAGGCCAAGTACCCGGGCGACGCGATCGACAGCGGCGTCTCCGCCGGCTACACCGCCGCGGGCATCGTGGTCGACGCGCTCAAGAAGGCCTGCGAGGGCAAGGACCTCACCCGGGCCGGCGTGGTCGCCGCGCACCGCGGCCAGAACGCCTGGGGCGAGCAGTACGGCGGGACCATGGACTTCACCGTGTTCGACAAGCCCGCCTCCCTGCGGTCCTACGTCGTCAAGCCGGACAAGGAGGCCCTGGGCGGCTCCGTCACCGTCAAGGAGCCGTTCACGGCCGACATCGTCAAGGACTACCAGGTCCCCTCCGGCGGCTGACCCGGCCCGGCCCGGACCGCCGCCCCGGCCACCGTACGGCCCGCACCGGCTCCCGGACCGGCCACCTGCCACCGGCTCCCGGACCGGCCGCCTGCCTCCGGGCCGGTCACCCTACGGCCCGCGCCGCCCTCCCCGGGGCGGTGCGGGCCGTATCCTTCGGAAATGACCGACAAGTTGAACACCGGCAGCCACGACCTGCCGGTCTCCGACGCCCTGGCGGCCTTCATGGAGACCGGGTGGGCCGACACCCGCCGCGGCGACCTGGCCCCGCTGCCGCTCGCGGCCTACACGGCCAAGCGGCGCGCGGCGCTCGCCGCCCGCTTCCCCGGCGAGCGGCTCGTCATCCCCTCGGGGACCCTGAAGGTCCGCAGCAACGACAGCGACTACCGCTTCCGGTCGCACAGCGCGTTCACCTACCTGACCGGCGACCAGGAACCCGACGACGTCCTGGTCGTAGAGCCGTCCGGGGAGGCGCGGCTCTTCCTGCGCCCGCGCTCGCCGCGCTCGGCGCCGGGGACCGCCGGGCAGGAGTTCTACCGGGACCGCCGCTACGGCGAGTTCTGGGTGGGCCGCCGCCTCGACCTGGCCGAGGCCGAGGCGCTCTACCAGGTCGGCTGCGCGCCGATCGACCGGCTCGACGAGGCGCTGGGCGGGCCCGCCCGGGTGCTGCGCGGGGTGGACGCCTCCGTCGACACCCGGGTCGCGCCGCACGACGGCGACGCCGAGCTGGAGGCGTTCCTGTCGGAGATGCGGCTGGTCAAGGACGAGTGGGAGGTCGCCGAGCTGCAGTTCTCGGTGGACGCCACCGTCCGCGGGTTCGAGGACGTGGTGCGGGCGCTGCCCGCCGCCCTGCCCCACCCGCGCGGCGAGCGCTACCTGGAGGGCGTCTTCGGCCTGCGCGCCCGCCTGGAGGGCAACGGAGGCGGCTACGACAGCATCGTGGCCTCCGGCGCCCACGCGTGCGTGCTGCACTGGATCCGCAACGACGGCCGCCTGGACTCCGGCGACCTGCTGCTGCTGGACGCCGGAGTGGAGACCGACAACCTCTACACCGCCGACATCACCCGGACCCTGCCGCTGTCGGGCCGCTTCAGCCCCGTCCAGCGCCAGGTCTACGAGCTGGTCTACGAGGCGCAGAACGCGGCCATCGCCACACTGCGGCCGGGCGCGCGCTTCCGCGACTTCCACCAGGCCGCCATGCGGGTCATCGCCGAGGGGCTGCACGACTGGGGCGTGCTTAAGATCAGCCCCGACGAGGCGATGGAGCCCGGCAGCGGCCTGTACCGCCGCTACACCCTGTGCAGCAGCGGCCACATGCTCGGCATGGACGTGCACGACTGCGCCCGGGCCCGCGCGGAGGTCTACCTGGACGGCGTGCTGGAGGAGGGCCAGGTGCTCACCGTCGAGCCCGGCCTGTACCTGCAGCCGGACGACCTGACCCTCCCGCCGGAGCTGCGCGGCATCGGCGTGCGCATCGAGGACGACCTCGTCGTCACCGCCGACGGCGCCCGCCTCATGTCGGCCGGGCTGCCGCGCCACCCCGACGAGGTCGAGAGCTGGATGGCCGGCCTGGCCGGCTGACCCGGCGGGAGAGCGGGAAAGTGTGGGGCCCTGACAAGTCGCGCTCGGGGCCTCATCCCTTTCGCGCAAATTCCCCGGCAGGCATCGACTTACCGGACGGACCGTCATTAGCGTGACTGCTCCAAGGTCGTAGCCGCGGAATCCGAGGTGACCGATGGCGGACGCCATGCCGAGCAGCGCCGGGACCGCCGGAGGCGCCGCGGGCGGCCGGCGCGCCGGAGCCGCCCGGGCCGCCGGGGGCGGGGCCGCCGGTTTCCTCGTGCGCACCGCCTCCGGCGCGCTCGACCGGGTCGGCGACATGTCGGTGATCGCCCTGGAGGGCTTCCGGCGCAGCTGGGACGTGCGGACCTGGTTCTGGGAGTTCGTCCAGCAGTGCTGGTTCCTGGCCCGCGTCACCAGCCTGCCGGTGCTCCTCGTCTCGCTCCCCCTCGGGGCCACCGTCGCCCTGCAGGTCGGCGACCTGGCCTGGCAGCTGGGCGCCTCCTCCGCCACCGGCGGCGCGGTCGTGGTCGGGCTGGTCCGCGAGGTCGCCCCGATGGCCTCGGCGCTGCTCATCGCCGGGGCGGGCGGGTCGGCGATGACCTCCGACATCGGCGCCCGCAACATCCGCGACGAGCTGGCCGCGATGGAGGTCATGGCGGTCAACCCGATCCACCGCCTGGTCACCCCGCGCCTGTGGGCGGCCAGCACCGTGGCGGTGCTGCTGGTCCCGCTGGTCATCGTGGCCGGCGCGGCGGGCGGCTACTTCTTCAACGTCGTCGTGCAGGGCGTCACCTCCGGCGCCTACTTCGACGGCGCGACCTCCCTGCTGGTCACCAGCGACCTGCTGGTGACCCTGCTGAAGGCGTGGATCTTCGGCTTCATCGCGGCGATCATGTCCTGCTACTACGGCATGACCTGCCAGACCAGCCCGGTCGGCGTGGGCCGCGCGGTGAACCGGTCCACGGTGGTGACCTTCATGCTGGTCTTCGCCGTCAACTACGTGATCACGATGATCTACTTCCTCGCCTACCCGCCGAGGACGCCGTGACGGCGGTCCCGGGGGCGCGCACCGCCGGCAGGCGCGCCTACGACGTGCTCCTCGACGGGACGGAGCGGCTGGCCTCGCTCTCCGACTGGCCGGTCTTCCTGGCGAAGGTCGTCTTCTACTCGGTCCGGGACATCGTCCTGCGGGCCAGGTTCACCAAGGTCGTGCTCCGCCAGATCAGCGACGTCGTGGTGGGCGTCGGCGCGACCGTCATCGGCGGCGGCATGGTCTTCGTGGCCTTCACCATGGCCTTCGCGGTGGGCGCCACGGTCGGACTCCAGGGCTACCAGGGCCTGCAGGCGATCGGCGCCGAGTCGTTCATCGGCCTGGTGGGCAGCTTCGCCAACGTCCGGGAGATCACCCCGATCATCGCGGCGGTCGCGCTGGCCGCCCAGGTCGGCTCGTCGTTCACCGCGGAGCTCGGCGCGATGCGCATCTCCGAGGAGATCGACGCGCTGGAGGTGATGGGCATCAACGCCTTCACCTACCTGATCTGCACCCGGGTGGTGGCCGCGATGGTCGCGCTGATCCCCGTCTACCTGATCGCGCTGTTCGCCAGCTTCTTCGCCACCCGGCTGATGTGCACGGTCCTGTTCGGCATGGCGCCGGGCGTGTACGACTACTACTTCTACCTCGGCCTGCCCGCGGTCGACATTCTCTACAGCGTGATCAAGGTGCTGGTCTTCGCCTTCGCCGTGATCAGCATCCACTGCCACTACGGGTTCAACGCCACCGGCGGCCCCGTCGGCGTGGGCACCGCGGCCGGGCGGGCGATCCGCCAGTCGATCGTCACGGTCGTCCTGCTCAACCTCCTCCTGTCCTACCTGTTCTGGGGCGGCGGCAGCAGCACGCCGCTGACGGGGTGAGCGGCCGTGGCCCGCGGCGTCCTCCCCCTGCCGGTCCGGCTGGCGATCTCGCTGGTCCTGGTCGCGGCCGTCACCGCGGCCCTGGTGCTCGCCGTACGGGGTGCGGCGAGCGTGAACGGCACGCGGCTGTCGGCGGCCTTCGGCCGGGCCGGGCAGGGGCTCGACCCCAACTCCCCCGTCAAGATCCGGGGGGTCACGGTGGGCGGGGTCAGCGCGGTGACGCTGGACGGCGCGGGCCGGGCCGTGGTGTCCATGTACGTCGAACCCGGTGTGCGGGTGCCCGAGACCGTCACCGCCGTGATCGAGCCGAGCTCCATCTTCGGCCCCAAGTTCGTCGACCTGGTCCCCGGCCGCGGAGAGGCGCGCGGCCCCTACCTCGGCGACGGCGCGGTGATCACCAGGACCGAGGACCCGGTGGACCTGTCGGACTCCCTGTCCGACGCATACGACGGGCTCGGCGCGGTGGACCCGGCCGACATCACGGCCATCGTGCACACCCTGGGACGCGGCCTGGACGGAAAGGGCCCGCAACTGCGCGGGATCGTCGACGGGGCGCAGAAGGTCGTCGGCGTCGCGCACCGGCGGCGCGCGGAGTTCACCCGCTTCATCGGTGACGCCGCGGCGCTGAGCGGCGCCCTGGCCGACCGGGGCGACGAGCTGACGGGCATCGCCGCCGACGTCAACGTGCTCGCCCCCGGCCTGGTGGAGCGGGCCGGCAAGGTGCGGGCGCTGCTACGGGAGTTCGACGAGCTGTCCGTCCTGACCGCCCACGGCCTGCGCGCCCACCGCCGGGACCTCAAGGCGGCGGGGAACGCGGGCGAGCGCGCCGCGGCCCTGCTCGCCGCGCAGCTCGGCGTCGCCGGTGACGGCGTCCGGGGGCTCAACGGCCTGCTCGCCGGGTTGAACGACCTGATCGGCGGCAAGGGACCGGGCCGCGCGAACCAGCTGAAGATGGCCGCCTACGTGCACACCGACCCCTGCGTGCTCTTCGTCGGCGCCTGCCGCGCCGCGGACGGCAGGTGAGCCGTGGCCCGATCGGGAGACCGCGTCCGGCGGCGCCGCACGCTGGTCAAGCTCGTGCTGTTCCTGCTCGTCACGGTCACGCTGATCGTCGCGATCGGGGCGCAGATCGCCCGGGTGGGGACCGGCGACACCTACCGCCTGACCGGCGTCTTCGACGACGTCTCCGGGCTCCGCACGGGCGACCAGGTGAAGATCGCGGGAGCTCCGGTGGGCCAGGTCGAGTCGATCGAGGTGGTCGGCGGCAGGGCCGAGGTGGTGCTGGGCGTGCGCACCTCGGTGCGGGTGCCCTCCGACAGCTCCGCGGCGGTCCGCTGGCGGGACGCGGTCGGCCAGCGGGTGGTGTACCTGGAGCCGGGGACCGCCAAGGACATGCTGGCCGACGGCGCGCGCGTGGAGCGGACCAGCTCGGTGGTGGACATCGGCGACCTGGTCTCCGACCTCGGCCCGCTCACCCGCAGCCTCGATCCCGAGCAGATCAACCGGCTGCTCACCGCGGCGGGCCAGGCGCTGGACGGCAACCAGGAGGACATCCCGCGCCTGGTGGACGACCTCGGCGAGCTGACCGCCGTCGTCGCCGGGCGCAAGGAGGTCGTCAAGGGGCTGCTGGAGGACTACGCCACGGTCACCGAGGTGATCGCCCGCCGGGACGAGCAGATCGCCCGGCTGGTGGACGACCTGGTCGAGCTGACCGGCGCGTTCGCCCGCAACCGCAGGCTGGTCGACGAGGCGCTGGTGGAGCTGTCGGCCACCGCCCGGGTCACCGACCGGGTGCTCGGTGACAACGCCCGGGAGTTCGGCCGGGTGGTGGACCGCATGGCCCGCCTCACCGGCGGGGTGCGCCGCAACCTCGACGGCGTGGAGAAGCTGCTGGGCACGCTCACCCCGCCGCTGCAGCGCTCGTTCCAGGTGACCGGCCGGGGCCACTTCGTGACCACGGCGGTGCCCTGCGTCGCGCTCGGCCCGCTGCCCTGCCCCTACCCCATGCGGAACCCTCCGCCGCTGCGCGGCGGCCTCAAGCTCACGTCCACGGGCGATCTGCGGCGCGTCCTGGTGGGGCCGTGATGATGGCGCTCAAGTCCTTCCGCGACCGCGACCGGAGGGTCGTCGGCGCGGTCTCGGCGGCGGCGCTCACCGCCGTGCTGGTCGTGACCTTCCTCGTCGGCAACCTCGGCCTGCTGGAGGGCGGCTACACGATGTCGGCCATCCTGCCGGACGCCGCCGGCCTGCGCGCGGGCAACGACGTACGGGTGGCGGGCGTGCCCGTCGGCGAGGTCACCGAGGTCCGCGCCGACTACGGCCGGGGCCACGTGGTGGTGACCTGGAAGGTCGACGACGGGATCAGGCTCGGCCCGCGGACCCGCGCCGAGGTCACCCTCTCCAACCTGCTGGGCGGGCGCTACATCAGGCTCACCGGACCGGTCACCCGGCCCTACATGGACGAGCTGCCCGAGTCGGGGCGGCTCATCCCGATGGAGCGGACCAGCACCCCGACGCTGATCCCCGACGCGCTCAAGGACGCGACCCGGCTGGTGCAGCGGCTCGACACCGAGGCGGTCGACAGGCTCCTGCGGGAGCTCTCCGAGCTGGAGCCCGCGCCC
Source organism: Planomonospora antibiotica (assembly GCF_014647955.1). Lineage (NCBI taxonomy): Bacteria > Bacillati > Actinomycetota > Actinomycetes > Streptosporangiales > Streptosporangiaceae > Planomonospora > Planomonospora antibiotica. The sequence goes on from NZ_BMQE01000009.1 coordinate 24,638, forward strand.
CGGGGCCGGGTGAGCCGGCTGCTGGACGACATCGGCGAGCTGTCGGAGGTCATCGGTGAGAGCGAGCCCGAACTGCAGCGGCTGCTCGACGCCGGCGACCGGGTCATGAAACTGCTGGACGCCAAGGACGCCCAGCTCGGCCGCCTCGTCGACTCCGTCGAGGTGATGCTCGACGAGCTGCGCCGCCGCCGGGCCGAGCTGAAGACCCTGCTCGGCGACGGCAGCGACCTGGTCGACGCCATCGGCACCCTGATCGCCGAGCACGAGAGGAACCTGGTCGCGGTGGTGGACGACACGTCCGCGATCGCGGGCCGCCTCGACTCCGCCCGCGGCCTCGACTCGGTCCTCGCCTGGGCCGGGCCCACCTTCTCCGGGCTGGCCGCCACCGGCGGGCAGGGCCCGTGGATCGACGTCATCGCCACCGGGCTCGGTCCGATCAACCCCGAGGTGCTCGGCGCCATCCGCAAGGACAGGAGGGACCGGTGACCCGCCCCGGACCGACGGACCGCCCTGCACCGACGGACCGTCTCGGACCCGCGGACCGCCCGGGACCGGCGAGCCGCCCCGGACCGCAGGGGACGGGCCGCGCGCCGCGTACCCGGCGGCCCGGACCGCCTCCGGCGGGCTCCGGAGTGCGCCGGCTGGTCGCGGCGCTGCTGGCCCTGGCGCTGGCGGCCTCGGCGGGAGGCTGCTCGCTGCTGCCCGGCGGGGCGGCGCCGTACCGGCTGACCGCCTACTTCGGCGCCGCACCGTCCCTGTACGAGCAGGCCAAGGTGAAGGTGCTGGGCCTGGACGCGGGCACGGTGGAGAAACTGACCATCGAGGGCGAGCGGGTCCGCGCCGACCTCCTCGTCGACGGGGACGTGCCGCTCCCGGCCGACGTGCGGGCGGTGGTGGCCCCGCAGAACACGCTGGGCGAGCGGAGCGTGGTGCTGCACCCGCCGTGGAAGCCGGGCCGGCCGCGGCTCGCCCCGGGGGCGGTGATCCCCCTGGAGCGCACCGACCTGCCCGTGGAGATCGACGACGCGCTGGCGGCGTTCACCAGGCTCACCGACGCGCTCGACACCGATCGGATGGGCGACGTGGCCGGGAACCTGGCCGACACCGTCCGGGGCCGCGGCGAGCAGATCAACCGGGCGCTGGCCGACGCGGCCTCGCTGAGCCGCACCCTCGCCGGGCAGGACGAGAAGCTGATCGAGCTGGCCGACGGCCTGAACCGGCTCGCGGGCAGCCTCAACCGGCGCGAGAAGCAGGTCGAGACGACCGTCGACGCCTTCGCCGAGGCCAGTGCCGCGCTGGCCGACGAGCGGCGGCGCACCCGCCGCTTCATCACCGGCCTGGCCGGGCTGGTACGGCGCGGCGACGTGCTGCTGGAGGCCTACCAGGAGCGGTTGCCCCGGGGCGTGGCGAACCTTGCCGAGGTGGTGCTCACCCTGAAGGCGAACAGCGAGTCCGCGGCCCGGGCCATCGCCGGGGCACGCGGCTTCGTCGACGGCGTGGTGATGGCCTGGGACCGCAAGCGCCATGTGCTCACGTTCCGCCTGGTGCTCAACGCGCTGACCCGGGCCTGGCTGGCGCCGCTCTTCGACGCCCTGGAGCTGGGCGAGGTGCCGTGCCTGCCCGGCGAGCTGAGCAACTGCCCGTGGGAGCGGAGGAGGAACCGATGACCCGGTGGAGCCGGACGGCCGCCCGGCCGGCCGCGGGAGCCCTGGCCCGCACCCTGCCCCCGGCTCTGGCCCTCGCCCTGTCCCTCGCCGTCTCCCTCGCCACGACCGCGGCCTGCTCGCTGCAGACCCTGGGGGCGCCGTCCGGCGAGCTGACCCTCACCGCGGTCTTCGACGACGTGCAGAGCCTGGTGGCCGGGCACAGCGTGCAGGTCGCCGACGTGCGGATCGGGAGCGTGACCGGCATCCGCCTGGAGGGCTACCGCGCCAGGGTCACCATGTCGGTCGAGGACGGCCACCGGGTGCCCGAGGGCACCTCCGCGGTCGTCGCCAAGACCTCCATCCTGGGTGAGAACTACGTCGAGCTGAGGCTGCCCGAGGGCGACGGGGCCGCGGACATGTCCACCGGCCCCTTCCTCGCCGACGGCGCGGAGATCGCCGAGACGTCGGTGGAACCGGACATCGAGCAGGTCACCGAGCGGGCCGGGCCGCTGATCGACGCGCTCGGCGCACAGGACGTGAACGCGATCCTGGACGCGGCGGCGACCGGGATCGGCGGGAAGGGCCGGGACCTCAACCGCCTGCTGCGGCAGACCGCCGACGTCGCCGCCGCCTACGCCGGGTCCCGCGCGGAACTGGCCCGCACGATCGACGGCCTGGCCGAGCTGGGCGACGATCTGGCCGCGGGCTCCGGCGAGCTGGACCGGCTGCCCGGGAGCCTCCAGGCCGCCGCCGCCCGGCTGAACCACGGCCGCAAGCACGTCAAGAAGACCCTGAAGGAGCTGACGGCGCTGGCCCGCGAGGTCAACACCACCGTCTACCCCCGGCACGCGGCCCGGCTGCGCACCCTGCTGCGGCGGCTCGACGCCGTCTCCGCGGCGACCGTGCGCGGCAAGGAGGACCTGAAGCTCCTCCTGAGGCGGGTGCAGTACTTCGTGGACCAGCCGCCGATCGTGGTGAACGGGCAGCTGCTGGCCTACGTCTGGATGAAGGGCCTGCTCCTGGCCGAGTCCGGGGACGGCGACCGGCCCCGGCGGCCCGACCCGGCCGGCGACCTCCGGCTGCTGCTGGAGCCGCCGCGATGAGGAACCGCGTCCTGGTCAACCTCGGCTTCTTCGCGGTGCTCGGCGTCGTGATGACCGTCTGGGCGTTCACCAGCGTCATCAGGCTGGACGTCATCGAGCGGCCGTACCGGGTCAACGCGGAGTTCTCCTCCTCCCCCGGCCTGGTGCCCGGCTTCGACGTGGCCTACCTCGGCGTGCGGATCGGCCGGATCGACGGCGTGGCGCTCTCCCCCGGCAAGATCACGGTGGCGCTGGACATCGACCGCGGCGTGCGGATCCCCCGGGGGGTCGGAGCCGAGGTGCGCCGCAAGTCCGCGATCGGCGAGCCGTACGTGGAGATCTCCCCGCCGCGGGCCGGAGCCCCGGACGGCGTCCTGGCCCCCGGCGCCACCATCCCGCTGGCCGCCACGTCGGTCCCGCTGGACTACCGGGAGCTGTTCGACGGGGTCGGCAAGTTGCTGGACGCGGTGCCCCCCGAGGACGCGCGGACCATCGTGGGCGAGCTGGCCGCCGGGCTGGACGGCCGTACGGCGTCGATCCGCGAGCTCGTGGACAACGCGCACGACGTCACCGCCACGCTCGCCGGGAACGCCGAACTGCTGGACGAGCTCTCGGTGAACCTCACCCGGCTGACCGGCACGCTCGCGGGCCGTCGGGAGGAGCTGGCGGAGGGCGTGACCGACCTGGCGGCCGTGACCCGGTCGCTCCGCGAGTCCCGCAGGGAGCTGTACGCCGCCCTCGAACACGGCCCGTCCTTCTTCCGCCAGGTCGACCACCTGCTCGACACCGCCCGGCCCGGCCTGTCCTGCGTGCTGACCGCCGCGGGCCGGAACCCGGGTGTGGTGTTCACCCCGCGGACGCGGGCGCACGTCACGAACCTGCTGCGGACGGTCCCCACCGCCCAGGTCCTGCTGGCCGACGTGACCGAGAAGCACTCCGGAGGGCTGTACGGCAGGGTCACGTTCGTCTTCAGCGTCCCGGGCGGTCCCGAGGTGGCCGAGGAGTACCGCAGCCCGCTGGCGGGCCCGGCGGTGCCGAAGGCCGGCTCCTGCCCGGAGCGGGCCGTGGCCAGGAGCACCGGCCGCAGCGACGACGACCCGGACACCGGTCCCCACCCGGACGGAGCCGCCGATCCGGCGGACGGGGCCGCGGAGACCACCGAGGCCCCGGACGACGCGGCGCCGTCCGGAGGCGGCGGTCCCACCGGTCCCGGTGAGCCCGGTGAGCCCGGTGGTCCGGCCGGGGCCGGGGACGCGCAGGACGCCGCGGGTTCCGCGCCGCAGGACCTCACCCCCCTCATCGTCGCGGTCCTCGCCGCCGTCGCCGTCTCCGGCGGCGTGCTCGGCTGGATCGCCGTCGGCCGGGCGGCCCGCCGCCGTGAACAGGAGCACTGACATGAGTCCCACCTCCCAGAAGCCGGCCGGCCCCGCCGAGGAGGCCCCCGCCGCCGACGCCCCCGAGGGGAAGGCCGGGCGACCCGCAGGCCGTACCGGGCCCGCAGAGCCCGCAGGCCGTACCGGGCCCGGGGAGCCGGGGGAACCCTCCGGCCGTACGGAACCCGGAACCGAACCGAAGGCCGGATCCGGAGCGGAACCCGAGCCCGGACCGGAACCCGAGCCCGGACCGGCGTCTCCGGCCGCCCGGACGGCGGGGCAGGGGAGCGCGTCCGGAGGCCGCGGGGGGTCCGCGGCGTGGCGCAGGAGGCTGGTCTGGGCGGTCGCGGGAGCGGCCCTCGCGGGGGCGGCGGCCTTCGGCACGGTGCAGTGGGTCTCCGCCGAGCGGCTGGCCGACCGGCTCGCGGCCGAGCGGAGCGAGCGGCTCGCGGTCTCCACCAGGGCCGGGGAGTTCGCCGTGGCACTGCAGACCTACGACCACACCGATCTGCAGGCCTACCGCGACCGGGTCTTCGGCCTGTCGGGCGAGGACTTCGAGAAGACCTACGACGAGGCGTTCAGCCCGCTGGAGAGCGTGATCAGCGCGATGAAGGCGTCCTCCACCGCCTCGGTCCGCGACGTCTACGTCTCCGAGGTCGCCGACGGCAGGGCCAGGGCCATCACGGTCGTGGACTCCCAGGTGAAGAGCACCGCGGGCACCCGGCGCATGCTCGGCGCCCACATGGAGCTGGGCCTGGTCAAGGTCGGCGGCCAGTGGAGGGTGAACGACGCGACCGTGATGGGCGCCGCCGACGAGCTCGTGACCGACCCCGACGGCAAGGCCGTCGAGCCCGGCCCCTCCCCGGGCCCGACGGGGAAGGACGAGTGACTCGGGCGATATAACCCCTCATTCCTCCTGAAAGCCCTAATCTGGGCGAATGCGCGATTGTCTGGTGCTGGCCGGCCCCACCGACGAGATCTGCTCCCCGGCCGCGATGGACCTGCTCACCGAGGTGGAACGCGGGCGCGCGGCGGCGTTCGTCCGGGAGTCCGACCGGCGCGACTTCGTCGCGGCCCACGTGCTCGTACGGCGGTGCGCGGCCAAGGTGGCCGGGGTGCCGGAGGACCGGCTGACCCTGCTCCAGGTCTGCGAGCACCACGGACCCGGGCACGGCAGGCCGTACATCGCGGAGATCCCCCGGCTGGGCGTCAGCCTCAGCCACACCCGCGGGTACGTGTGCGCCGCGGCGGGTCCCGGCCTGGTCGGCGTGGACGCCGAGCAGGTCCCGCCGGGCCCCCTGGACGAGTCCCTGGCCGGGCAGGTGCTCGCCCCCGGCGAGCGGGCGCTGGTCCGGGGCAACGAGGAGCTGATCCGGCTCTGGACGCGCAAGGAGGCGCTCGTCAAGCGCGGCGAGCTGACCCTGGACGGCCTGCGCACCGCCGACCTGTCCGCCCTCCCCCTGGACCTCCCGCCGGCCGGCCGGCACGCCCTGCGCTGGCAGGGGCGGCACCTGCTCGAGTGGCGGACCGGTGAGGACGGCCGGGAGATCGCGGTCTGCGTCGTCTCCGACCACCCCGCCACGCTCGGCTGAGCGCCGGACCTCCTGAGCCCTGGACCTCCCGGGCCCCGCCTCACGGAGGCCGTCCGCCTCACGGAGGCCGTCCGCCTCACCCGTGCCGGAGCCTCCCCGCCGCCTGAGGTAGGTTCTGTTCATGCACCGGGGACGGAACCCGGTAGGACGGGCGTCCCCGGCACGGCGGAGGAGCTGCGGCGAGGAGAGCGGTGCGCGGGCAGAGCGGTGAACGACCGGTGAACGACGAGGCGCCTCGCTGGCTCACCTCGATCGAGCAGCGGGCCTGGCGCACCCATCTGGCCGCCCACAAGCTCCTGGAGCACCGGCTCGACCGGGAGCTGCAGGCCTTCGGCCTCTCCCTGAACGACTACGAGATCCTGGTCAACCTCTCGGAGAGTCCCGGCCACCGCATGCGCATGAGCGACCTGGCCGACGCCACCATCCAGTCCCGCAGCCGGCTGTCCCACCAGATCTCCCGGATGGAGGCCGCCGACCTGGTCGCCCGGGAGACCTGCGCCGACGACCGGCGCGGCACCTTCGCCGTGCTGACCGGGCACGGCTGGGCCACCATCCAGAAGGTGGCCCCGGAGCACGTGGCCGGCGTGCGGCGGCACTTCATCGACCTGCTCACCGACGACCAGCTCCGCGAGCTGGCCGCGGCCTACGGCCCCGTGGTGGACCACCTCAAGGACCTGCGGTGAACCGTCGGCGGTGAAGCCCGAGCGGCCCTGCCGGGCACGCCGCGGGCGCCACGGACACCACGGACACCACGGGCGCCGGGGACACCACGGGCGCCGGTGAAGCGAAACCGATACCGGCCGGGCCCCCACCCGCGACCGGGCGGTCGCTACGATCCGGCCATGTCTGCTCGCCGGATCCTCGTCGCCGCGCTGGCCGCCGCGCTCTCCCTGGTGACCGCCTGCACCGGCGGTTCCGACCCCGGGACCGCCCTGCCCAGCGGCCCCGACCTGGTCAAGAGGTCCGCGGAGGCGATGCGGACCGTCACCTCGGCCTCCTTCACGATGGAGGCCGAGAACGCGCCGAGGCTCCAGGTCAAGAAGGCCTCCGGCCGCCTCAGCGCAACCGGGGACGCCGACGGCACGATCCAGCTCGACTTCGCCGGCAGCCTCCAGGAGATCAGCTTCGTGCTGGCCGGGGAGACCGTGCACTTCAAGGGCGTCACCGGCGGCTTCCAGAAGATGTCGCGCAGCGAGCTGGCCGCCGTCTACGACCCGTCCGCCATCCTCGATCCCGAGCGGGGGGTCGTCCGGCTCCTGGGCAACGCGCTGGACCCGAAGACCCAGGCGGAGGAGAAGCTGGACGGCGCCGACGCCTACCGGCTCTCGGCCACGCTCTCCCAGCAGATCCTCGCCGCCCTGGTGCCCGGGATCGCGCAGAGCGTGGAGGGCACCCTCTGGATCGACAAGGCCAGCGGCCGCCTCCTCAAGGCCGAGCTGCCGATGGCCGAGGGCAGGGTCACCGTCACCTTCGACGACTACGACGTGCCGGTCCAGGTGACCGCTCCGGCGGGGTGACGGCATGCCCTCCCCGTCCCTCCCCGGTCCCGGCCGCGACGCCCCCGGCGGTGCTTCCGGCGGCACCTCCGGGGATGCCCCCCGCGACGGCCGGGCCGCCCGCCGGCGCGTCGCCCTCGGCGTCGGCGGCACCGCGGTGCTGCTCGCCGCCCTGGACGCCTACGTGGTGGTCACCGTCCTCGTCGACATCGCCAAGGACGTCGACGTGCCCCTCAACCACCTGGAGCGGGCCACCCCGATCGTCACCGGCTTCCTGCTCGGTTACGTCGCGGCCATGCCCCTCCTCGGCCAGCTCTCCGACCGGTACGGCAGGCGTCCGCTGATCCAGCTGTGCCTGGCGGGCTTCGCGATCGGCTCGGTCGTCACCGCGCTCGGGGACACCGTGCCCTGGCTGGTCGCCGGGCGTACGCTCCAGGGCGTCGCGGGCGGCGCCCTGCTGCCCATCACCATGGCGCTGGTCGGCGACCTGTGGGACGAGCGGGGACGCCCGCTGGCGCTCGGCGCGGTCGGCGCCGCCCAGGAGCTCGGCAGCGTCCTCGGACCCCTGTACGGCGCGGGCCTGGCCGCACTGGTCCCGGTCTCCCTGCACCTCGGCGCCGTCCCGCTCGGCGGCTGGCGCTCGATCTTCTGGCTCAACCTCCCCCTGGTCGCCGTCGCCGCGGTCGCCGTGCAGCGCTCGGTGCCGCCGCCCCGGCGGAGGGATCCGGCGGAGACCCCGATCTCCGCCATCGCGCAGCCCCGGGCGAAGACCCCGATCTCCGCCACCGCGCAGCCCCAGGTGGAGACCCCGGGCGGAGCCACCGCGGAGACCCCGGTCGCCACCCCCGCGGAGACCCGGGCGGAGCCGTCGCCGGCACGCGTCGACCTGGTCGGCGGTCTGCTGCTGGCCCTCTCCCTCGGCCTGCTCGTCGCCGGGCTCTACAACCCCGACCCGAGCACGTCCGTGCTCCCTCCCTGGGGACCGCCGGCGATCGTCGCCGGGGTCGCGGCGGGCGCAGCGTTCGCGGTGTGGGAGGTGCGCGCCCGCACGCGGGTGATCGACCTGGCCGGGGTGGCGCGCGGCCCGTTCTTCGCCACCCTCGCGGTCAGCTTCCTGGCCGGCGCCGCGCTGCTGGTCACCCTGGTGGACGTGCAGCTGTCGGCGCAGACACTGCTCGGGCTGGGGACCCTGGACGGCGCGCTGGTGCTCTCCCGCTTCCTCGTCTCGCTCTCCGCGGCCGCCCTGCTGGGCGGGGTCATGGCCCGCCGGTACGGCGAGCGCCCGGTCGCGGCGCTCGGACTGGCGGTCGCCGCGGTCGGCTACGTCCGGATCGGCCAGTGGCCGCTCGACCTGGCCGCCGCCGGATACCGGATGGACGCCGACCTGGTCACCGCCGGCCTGGGGCTCGGCGTGGTGATCGCCCCCGTCTCCTCCGCGGTGCTGCGCGCCGTACCGTCCGACCGGCACGGCGTGGCGTCGGCCGCGGTGGTCGTGGCCCGGATGATGGGCATGCTGCTGGGCGTGGCGGGCCTGTCCGCCTGGGGCTTCCACCGGTTCCAGTCGCTCACCGCCGACCTGGACACGCCGCTCCCCTTCGGGGTGGAGGCCGACGTCTACGCCGAGCGGCTCGCCGCGTACGAGGCGGCGGTGAAGGCCGCCCTGCACACCGAGTACAGCGAGATCTTCCTGATCACCGCGGTCCTGTGCGCCCTGGGCGTGATGGCCGCGCTGTTCCTGCCGCACCGGCCGGCGGACGCCCCCTGACGGGCGTCCGCCGAGGGCGTCCCGCGTCCCCGGCCCGCTCACGGCCGCCCCGCGCCCGGGGACGGGGACACCCCCGGAAAGCAGTACGGCCCGGCGGGAGGCCGGGCCGTACGGTGGCAGGTGTCCCGCGGGACGCCGCTACTTCTTCTTCTGCGCCTGCTTCTTCTCGCGGATCCGCATCGTGACGTCGATGGGGGAACCGGCGAACCCGAACTCCTCCCGGATCCGGCGCTCGATGAAGCGCCGGTAGGTCTCCTCCAGGAAGCCCGAGGTGAACAGCACGAACTTCGGCGGTTCGGTCGCCGCCTGCGTGGCGAAGAGGATCTTGGGCTGCTTGCCGCCGCGCACCGGCGGCGGGGTGGCCGCCACCAGGTCGGTCAGGAAGGCGTTGAGACGGGCCGTCGGGACGCGGGTGGACCAGGAGTCCAGCGCCTTCTCGATGGCCGGCACCAGCCGGTCGACGTGCCAGCCGGTCTTGGCGGAGATGTTCACGCGCAGCGCCCACGGCACGCGGACCAGCTGCCGGTCGATCTCCTTCTCCAGGTAGTAGCGGCGGTCCTCGTCGAGCAGGTCCCACTTGTTGAACGCCACGACCATGGCCCGGCCGGACTCGATCACCAGCGAGATGATCCGCAGGTCCTGCTCGGTCAGCACCTCGCTCGCGTCGATGAGCACGATCGCGATCTCCGAGCGCTCCAGGGCGCTCCTGGTGCGCATGCTGGCGTAGAAGTCGGCGCCCTTGAGCTCGCGGTCGCGGCGGCGGATGCCGGCGGTGTCCACGAAACGCCAGGTCCTCCCGCCGAGCTGGATCAGCTCGTCGACCGGGTCGCGCGTGGTGCCGGCCATCGGGTCGACGAGCACGCGCTCCTCCCCCGCGAGCTGGTTCAGCAGCGAGGACTTGCCCACGTTGGGCTTGCCCAGCAGCGCGACCCTGCGCGGGCCCCGCTCGGCGCCGAAGCGCTGCGGGGGCGTCTCGGGCAGCTTGTCGAGCACCACGTCGAGCAGGTCGCCGCTGGAGCGGCCGTGCAGGGCGGAGACCGGCTGGGGCTCGCCCAGGCCCAGCGACCACAGCGCGGCGGCCTCCAGCTCCATCTGCTGGTTGTCGACCTTGTTCGCGGCCAGGATGACCGGTTTGCCGGAGCCGCGCAGCACGTGGCCGACGATCTCGTCGGAGTCGGTCACCCCGACCGTGGCGTCCACCACGAACAGGATGACGTCGGCCAGCTCGGCCGCGATCTGCGCCTGCTCGGCGATCCGCAGGGCCATGCCGGTCGCGTCGGGGTCCCACCCGCCGGTGTCGACCACCGTGAACCGGCGCCCGCGCCAGGTGGCCTCGTACGTCACCCGGTCGCGGGTCACCCCGGGCACGTCCTCCACGACCGCCTCGCGGCGGCCGATGATCCTGTTGACCAACGTGGACTTGCCCACGTTGGGGCGGCCGACCACGGCCACCACCGGGAGCGGGCCGGAGTCCGGCGCCTCTTCCCGCGAGCTGTCGTCGGTACCCAGATCGGCGAGCTCGGCGTCGATCCAGCCGCGGTCTTCTTCGTGTTCCGTCACACTTTTTCCTTGATCAAACGCAGTACCTCGGCGATGACCTCTTCGAGGTTCAGCGCCGTGGTGTCGAGTTCGACGGCGTCGGACGCCATCGCCAGCGGGTCGGTCCTCCGCGTCGAGTCCAGGGTGTCGCGCCTGGCCATCGCGGCCTTCTGCGCCTCCACCGTGGTGCCCGCCAGCTCGGCCGTACGGCGGGCCGCCCGGGCGTCCGCGCTCGCGGTCAGGTAGATCTTGACCGGGGCCTCCGGCGCCACCACGGTGCCGATGTCGCGGCCCTCGACCACGATGCCGCCCGCGCCGATGATCTCCCGCTGCTCGGCGACGAGCCTGCGCCGCACCTCGGGCACGGCGCTGACCGCGGAGACGGCGGCGGTGACCTCGGCCGTGCGGATGGGCGCGGCGGCGTCGGCGCCGTCCACGGCCACCGTCGGCGCGTCGGGGTCGGTCCCCATCACCAGGACCGGATCCAGCGCCCTGGCCGCGATCGCCGCCGGGTCGGTCGGGTCGACCTCCTGCCGGAGCATCCACCAGGTGATCGCCCGGTACATCGCCCCGGTGTCGAGATAGCGCAGTCCCAGTGCCCGCGCGACCCCGCGCGACGCGCTCGACTTGCCCGATCCCGAAGGCCCGTCCATGGCGACGACCAGCCCGGTCACCGTGTTCATCTGTGGCTCGCTCCGCTCGTGGACGCCCCGCGCGCCCGGCCTTGGCCCTCGGCGCCGACGGGGCGGTTTACCGCCCGCTTGAGTTGTCCGTACGAGGTTACCGGGAGCGGGGAGGGAACCACGCATCGACGGCGGTGGCCGTACCCGGCGCGGGCTGGTGCCGGGCCGGCACCGGCGGGCCGGACGGATCGGGGCGGACGCCGGCCGTGCCCTCCGGGACCGCCCGGTGGACGGCGGCCCGCAGGGTCGGGGCGGGTGCCGGCCGCGGGCCCCGTCAGGGCAGGTGCCAGCCGTGGGCCCGCAGCGCCTCCGAGAGCGCGGCCGCCGCCTCGGGCTGCACGAACAGGTCGGCGGCGCCCAGCGGCAGGCCGGGGGCGTGCTCCAGGCGGACGTCCTCGATGTTGACTCCGGACGCCTCCGCCACCTGGAACAGCCGGGCCAGCTCGCCCGGGCGGTCGCCGATGATGACCTGGACGGTCGCGTAGGTGCGCGCGGGGCCGCCGTGCTTGCCGGGGATCCGGCCGGTGCCGGCGACGCCGCGGTGGAGCAGGTCGGTGACCGTGCCCATCGCCCCCGCCGCCTCGTCCGTGCCGTCCCGCGAGGCGCAGGCCCGCAGGGAGGCGGCCGCGGCGGCCAGGTCGGCCGCCACCGCCTCCAGGACGTCCGCCACCGGGAGCGCGTTGCCCGACAGGATCCCGGTCCACAGGCCCGGATCGCTCGCCGCGATGCGCGTGACGTCGCGGACTCCCTGCCCGGCCAGGCCGAGCGCGGTGGCGGGGGCGTCGGCGAGCCGCGCGGCCACCGCGGCGGAGGCCACGTGCGGCGCGTGCGAGACGAGCGCCACGGCCCTGTCGTGCTGGACGGCGTCCACCTCGACGGCCTCGCCGCCGCAGAGCTTGATCAGCCCGCGCAGCATCTCCAGCGCGTCGGGCGCGGTCTCCTCCACCGGGCACAGCGCCCAGGGGCGGCCGAGGAACAGGTCGGCGCGGGCCGCGGCGGGCCCGGAGCGCTCCCGGCCGGCCAGGGGGTGCCCGGCGGCGTAGGAGGACAGGTCGCAGCCGAGCTCCCGGGCCCTGCGGATCGGCAGGGCCTTGACGCTGGCCACGTCGGTGTAGAACCGCGCGGCCCCGGCCCGCTGGAGCTCCGCGAGCTGCCCGGCGACCAGGTGCGGCGGGACCGCGATGACCGCCAGGTCCACCGGCCGCCCCGGATGCCACCCGACGTCCGGGTCCAGGTCCGCGGGCCGCCCGGGGCTCCACTCGACGCCCGCGCCGAGCTCCCTGGCCAGCCGCAGGGCCGCCGGGTCCCGGTCGGTCAGGTAGACGGTCACGCCGTGCTCCCGCAGGGCCAGGGCGACCGAGGTGCCGACCAGGCCCGTGCCGACGACGAGGACGGACTCCGGACCGCTCATGTTCCCTCCCTGGACGTGGTGCCGCATGAGGGAATCATTGAGCGATGTCCACCCGCAGCGCCACCGCGCCACGCAGGTAGACGTGCTGGATCTCCTGGCGGGGCTTGTCGGTCTCCACGTGGGCCATCAGCCGCACGACGTGCGGCAGCGCCCCCGGGACGTCGATCTCGGAGGCGCAGATGAGCGGCACGTCGTGGAAGCCGAGCTTGCGCGCCGCGAGGGCGGGGAACTCCGCGGTCAGGTCGGGCGTCGCCGTGAAGATCACGCTGATCACGTCGTCGGTGGTGAGCGAGTTGCGCTCCATCACCTCGGTGACCAGCTCGGTGACCCCGGACAGAATGGCGTCCCGGTCGTTGCCCTCGACCTGGATCGCACCGCGGATCGCCCGCACCATCGTCGTTCCTCCGTACTGTTCACGCCGGATCGCCCGTCGCGATCCGGCGTGTCCCGAACGTGCGTATTCAGGAAGGTTACAGTCCGACGGCGGCGTACAGTTCGCCGACCTCCTTGACGGTCAGCGCGCGGACCGTGCCCGGCTTGAGCCGGCCCAGCTTGACCGGGCCGAACTCGATGCGGGCCAGGTCGATGACCGGGTGCCCGACCTCCTCCAGCATGCGCCGGACGATGTGCTTGCGCCCCTCGTGCAGGACGATCTCGACCAGGGCCTGCTGCCCGTGCTCCTGGACCAGGGCGAAGGAGTCGGCCTTGGCGAGGCCGTCCTCCAGTTCGATGCCCTTCTTCAGGCGGCGGGCGAGATCGGGCTTGATCCGGCCGGGGACCTTCGCCCAGTACTTCTTCTGCACGCCGTAGCTGGGGTGGGTGAGGCGGTTGGCCAGCTCACCGTCGTTGGTGAGGATGATCAGGCCCTCCGTCTCGGTGTCGAGGCGGCCCACGTGGAACAGGCGCTCGGTGCGGTCGGCCACATAGTCGGCGAGCGACGGGCGCCCGTCCGGGTCCGACATGGTGCTGACGACGCCGATCGGCTTGTTGATCGCGAAGTAGACCAGGTCCGGCATGGTCGGCAGCCGCTTGCCGTCGACGTGGATGACCTGCTTGGCCGGGTCGACGCGGGCGCCGAAGCGGCGGACCACCTGGCCGTCGACCGTCACCCGGCCGTCGCCGATCAGCTCCTCGCAGGCACGGCGGCTGGCCACCCCGGCCTGGGCGAGCACCTTCTGCAGCCGGACGCCGCCCGGGACCTCGGTGGTGTCGCGCTCGTCGACGTAGTCGCGGTCGTAGAAGTCCGAGTCCCGCTTGGGCTGGCGGGCGGTCTTGAACCTGTCGTTCTCGATCGTGCCGGGCCTGCGCCCGGTCTTCGGAGCGGAGGCCCGCTCGGGGACGGTGCGGCCGCCCTGCGCGGGGCGCCCCTGGGCGGGACGGCTCCGGCCGTAGCGGTCGGCGCGGAACCCGCCGATCGTCTGGATCTCGTCCCGCCGTCCGGGCCTGCCGGTCCCGCCGCGCGAACCGCCCCGGTCGTCGCGACGCGGAGCCCCGGAACGGGGGCCCTCACGGTCGTCACGGCGTCCGGAGCCGCCCCGGTCGTCACGGAAGCCACCGCGCTGCTCGCGGAAACCGCCCCGGTCCGCCCGGAACCCGCCGCGGTCATCCCGCGCACCGAACCCGCCCCGATCGTCACGACGCGGAGCCTCACGCTCGTCACGCCGCTCCGGACGGAACCCACCCCGGTCGTCCCGGCGCGGAGCCTCGGAACGGAAACCGCCCCGCTCACCACGCGACTCGAACCCCTGCCGGTCGTCACGACGCGGAGCCTCACGCTCGTCACGCCGCTCCGGACGGAACCCACCCCGGTCGTCCCGGCGCGGAGCCTCGGAACGGAAACCGCCCCGGTCGTCCCGGCGCGGAGTCTCAGAGCGGAAACCGCCCCGGTCACCCTCGGCGGGCCTGCCGTACCGGCTGCGCGAACCGCCCCGGTCGTCCCGGCGCGGAGCCTCGGAACGGAAACCGCCCCGCTCACCACGCGACTCGAACCCCTGCCGGTCGTCACGACGCGGGCCCTCGGAACGGAAACCGCCCCGGTCACCCTCGGCGGGCCTGCCGTACCGGCTGCGCGAACCGCCCCGGTCGGCGCCGAACCCGCCGCGGTCGTCCCGCGCGCCGAACCCGCCCCGGTCGTCCCGGCGCGGAGCATCGGAGCGGAAACCGCCCCGGCCCGCCCGGAACCCGCCGGAGGACGAACCGCCCCGGGAGCCGCCACGGGGGTTGCCACCGCGCGGGGCGCCGCCACGGCTCTGACCGCGTCCCTCACCGGACGGGGTACCACGCCTGTTGTTCACTGCTTCTGCTCCTCTAGGGTTTCCACGTCGTCGGGCAGGAAGGGGGCCAGCTCAGGGAGCTCTTCGAGATCCCGCAGGCCCATCCGCTCGAGAAAATATGAAGTCGTCCGGTAGAGCACGGCCTGGCTCTCCGGTTCGGTGCCGGCCTCCTCGACCAGCCCTCGGGCCACCAGGGTGCGCATGACGCCGTCGCTGCTGACGCCCCGGATCGCCGCCACCCGCGCCCGGCTCACGGGCTGCCGGTAGGCGACCACGGCCAGGGTCTCCAGCGCGGCCTGGGTGAGCCGCGTCTGCTGGCCGTCGCGGACGAACCGCTCCACCACGGAGGCGCACTCGGCCCGCGTGTAGAACCGCCAGCCGCCCGCGACCTCTCTCAGATCGAAACCCCGGCCCGCCCCCGTGTATTCCGCCGACAGCTCGCGGAGCGCGGCGGAGACCTCGTGGACGGGGCGTTCCAGCACCTGCGCGAGCGTCATCTCGGCCACCGGCTCGTCGACCACGAGCAGGATCGCCTCCAGCGCGGTGCGCAGGCCGGGTCCGTGCGGCGCGTCAGCCATCGGCGGGCTCTTTCCTCGTCCGGTCGTCGTAGTCGTCGGCCACGGCGACGTCTCCCTCGTCGCTGCCCGTCCAGGTCACGTACAGCTCCCCGAGGGGCTCCACCTGCTCGAAGGAGACCGCCGCCTCCCGGAAGAGCTCCAGGACGGCCAGGAACCGCGCGACGACCTCGAAGGTGCCGGCGCAGTCGGAGGTGAGCGCCCGGAAGGTCGCCCGGCGCAGCCGTCGCAACCGCTCGACAAGGATAACCGCCTGTTCCCGGACGTTGGCGAGCGGTTGGTAGATGTGGGCCACCGAGACCGACGGCGGGGTCTTGGGCGCGAAGGCCCGCCGGGCGATCTCGGCGAGGCGGTCGGGTCCGATGCCGAGGACCAGCTCGGGCAGGAGACCCGCGAACCGGGCCTCCATCGGCACGGTCCGGGGGAAGCGCAGGGCCTCCTCCGCCATCCGCCCGGAGAGGACCTTCGCGACCTCCTTGTAGGCGCGGTACTGCAGGAGGCGGGCGAACAGCAGGTCGCGGGCCTCCAGCAGGGCGAGGTCCTCCTCGTCGTCCACCTCGCCGGAGGGCAGCAGCCGGGCGGCCTTGAGGTCGAGCAGGGTCGCGGCGACGAGCAGGAAGTGGCTCGTCTGGTCCAGGTCCCACTCCGGTCCCCTGGCCCGGATGTAGGCGATGAACTCGTCGGTGACCTTGCTGAGCGAGACCTCGGTGATGTCGAGCTTGTGTTTGGAGATCAGGCCGAGCAGCAGGTCGAAGGGGCCCTCGAAGACCTCCAGGTGCACCCTGAAGGCGCCGTCGTCCTCGGCGGTCTGCGACTGCTCGGTCATCCGGCCATTGTCCCGCACCGGCCCGCGTCACCGGTCCGTGCCGCCCACCTCACCGGCCCGTGGCACCCGCCTCGCGGATCCCTGTCACCGGTCGCGTGCCGTCCCGTGCCCGGGACGCGTCTCAGCCCTCCGTCGCGTCCCAGCGGGCGAGGACCTCCCTGGCCAGCTCGCGGTAGGCGCTCGCACCGAGCGAGGAGGAGTCGAAGCTGGTGATGGGCTCACCGGCCACGGTCGCGTCGGGGAAGCGGACCGTCCGGTTGATCACCGTGTGGTAGACCTTGTCGTCGAACGCCTCGACGACCCGCGCCAGCACCTCGCGGCCGTGCAGGGTGCGCGCGTCGTACATCGTGGCGAGCAGGCCCTCGATCACCAGCTCCTCGTTGATGCGCTCCTGGACCTTGGTGATGGTGTCCATCAGCAGCGCGACGCCGCGCAGCGCGAAGAACTCGCACTCCAGCGGCACCATGACGCCGTGCGCGCAGGCCAGCGCGTTGATCGTGAGCAGGCCCAGGGAGGGCTGGCAGTCGATCAGGCACACGTCGTAGTCGGGCAGCAGGGGCTTGATCACCCGGCCGAGCACCTGCTCGCGGGCGACCTCCGTGACGAGCTGGACCTCGGCCGCGGACAGGTCGATGTTGCTGGGCAGCAGGTCCATGCCCTCGACGCCGGTCTCCAGCAGCACGTCCTCGGCGGTGACCTGGCGGTCCATGAGGAGGTTGTAGACCGTCAGGTCCAGCTGGAGGGGGTTGATCCCGAGGCCCACGGAGAGGGCGCCCTGCGGGTCGAAGTCGACCAGCAGCACCTTCAGTCCGGCCTCGGCCAGGGCCGCGCCGAGATTGATGGTGGTGGTGGTCTTGCCGACGCCGCCCTTCTGGTTGACCATGGCGACGACGCGGGCCGGTCCGTGGACCGTCCGCGGGCGTGGGTCGGGGAACACCGGCCGGGGGCGCCCGGTCGGGCCGAGCACTCCCCCCACGCGGGGAGCCCCGGCGGTCTTGGTGTCACCCCAAGGGTTCTCGGGGGTTCCGGGCGTCGCCCGGATGGAACCGTCGGTGGTCGCAGTCACCAGTCGAACCTCCCTGACGGCCTCGGACCGGACCGTCCGGACGGACACTATGGCATGAACCCCCTGGGCTGAAAAAGTCCAGGTCTTTCCCGCGTCCGCCTTGACAGGTCACGGCTCGGACCTTGATGATGCCCTGCCCCCACCCGGGATGGGGGAGCCGGTTCCCGCTGAGCGCGCCACCGCGGCCGCGGCGACACTCGAGACAGTATCTCAGGAGGCGCCGCCCGTCGCACTACTACGCGCCTGCCGTCCCGTTCCCGGCCGCGCACCCGTCCCGTTCCCGGGTCGCGCACCCGTCCCGTTCCCGGGTCGCGCACCCGTCCCCCTCCCGGGTCGCACCGGTCCCGCCCTCACCTCGCACGCGGGTGCGCGGCGGTGTACACCTCCCGCAGCCGTTCCGCCGCGGCCAGTGCGCGCGTCCGCGCGGCGGCCGGAGCGTATCCGAGCAGTTCGTGCACCATCCCGGCGTCCGCGCCCCCGGCCAGCAGGTGGGCGGCGAACGAGTGCCGCAGCACGTGCGGCGAGACGCCGGCCAGTCCGGCCCGCTCGGCGGCGGCCTGGAGGACCTCCCAGGCACCCTGCCGGGTGAGCCCGCCGCCGCGGGCGTTGAGGAAGAGGCTCCGCCCGCCCCGGCCGTGGGCCGCGATGCCCGGCCGGGCCGCGGTGAGGTAGGCCTCCACCGCGTCCGCGCCGGGGCGGCCGAGCGGCACCGCGCGGGTCCGCCCGCCCTTGCCGCAGAGCCTGACCTGCGGGGCGTCCGGGATCAGGTCGACGTCGTCCACGGTGAGGCCCACGGCTTCGGAGATCCGCGCACCGGTGCCGTACAGCAGTTCCAGCAGGGCCCGGTTGCGCAGCGTGAGCGGGGCGCCGACGGGACCGGAGGCGGCGATCAGCCGCTCCACCTCGCCGACGTCCATCGCCCGGGGCCGGGGCCGCAGCCGGCGCGGCGGCCGGACCCGGTCGGCGGGGTCGTGCCCGGAGACGCCCTCGCGCAGCGCGAAGCGGTGCAGGCCCCGCACGGCGGAGACGGCCCGCGCCGCCGAGCCGGCGGCGAGGGCGCGGTGCTCCCCGTCGCCCTCGCTCAGCGCGGTCAGGAACGCCGTCACGTCGGCCTCGGCGACCTCACCGAAGGTGACGCGGCCGCGGTCCTTCAGATGACCCACGTAGCGCAGGAGGTCACGGCGGTAGGAGGCCAGGGTGTTGGCGGCCAGTCCCCGCTCCACCGCCAGGTGGACGAGGTAGCTGGAGAGCACGGCCTCCGTCTCGCTCAGGGTGTCCTCCCGTCATGCCTCCGGCGCGTCGGCGGGCCGCAGTGAGGCGAAGCCGTCCGCCGAGGCGGCGTATGCGGCGAGGATACCGGTCACGGCCTGGGAATTGTGGATCATTCCTCCCAGGGCGCGCCGGACGGCTTCGGCCAGCGGGACCCAGACCACCGGCATGTCGGCCTCCTCGTGCCTGCGGACGAAGTCCAGCTCCCCGGCGGGGATCGGGCTCACGTCCCGGGCGAGGAAGATCCGGGTCCGCTCGTCCGACATCCCCGGCGAGACGAAGGTGTCGACGAGGGTGTGCCAGGTCCCGGCCCGGTGTCCCGTCTCCTCGGCCAGCTCCCGGGCGGCCCCGAGGTGCAGGGGCTCGCCCTCGACGTCCCGCAGCCCGGCGGGCAGCTCCCAGAGCAGGCGCCGGGCGGGGTGGCGGTACTGGCGCAGCAGCAGCACCCGCTCCTGGTCGTCCAGCGCGACCACGGCCACCGACCCGGGGTGGACGACGTAGTCGCGGTCGACCACCTCGCCGTCGGGCATGACGACGGCGTCCGTCACGCCGGTGATGACCCGGGCGCTGAAGTGCCGGACTGTGGAGACGACCTTCCACTCCTCGGGGACGTCCTCGACGTCCCCGAACCCCAGGCCGCTCACTTGCCGCGCCCCGCCCTGGCCACGGTGCCGCGGCCGTCGGCGTAGACGAGGGCCGCGCCGATCAGGCCCTTGAACAGCGGGTGCGCGCGGGTGGGCCGGGAGCGGAACTCCGGGTGGGCCTGGGTGCCGATGAAGAACGGGTGCACGTCGGTCGGGAGCTCGGCGTACTCCACCAGGCGGCCGTCGGGCGAGAGCCCGGAGAAGACCATGCCGACCTTCTCCAGCTGCTCGCGGTAGGTGTTGTTGACCTCGTAGCGGTGCCGGTGGCGCTCGTCCACCTTCGCCTTGCCGTACAGCTGGCGGGCCAGGGAGCCCTCGGCGAGCTTGGCGGGGTAGAGGCCCAGGCGCATGGTGCCGCCCATGTCGCGCTCGCCGGCGACGACGTCCTCCTGGTCGGCCATGGTGGAGATGACCGGGTGGGTGGTCTCGGGGTCGAACTCGGTGCTGCCGGCGTCCTCGATGCCGGCCAGGGTGCGGGCGGCCTCGATGACCATGCACTGCATGCCCAGGCAGATGCCGAGCAGCGGGACGCGGTTCTCGCGGGCGTGGCGGACCGCGCCGAGCTTGCCCTCGATGCCGCGCACGCCGAAGCCGCCGGGGATCAGCACGCCGTCGACGCCGTCGAGCTCGCGCTCGGCGCCCTCGGGGGTCTCGCAGTCGTCGCTCTTGACCCAGCGGATGTTGACGCGGGCGTCGTTGGCGAAGCCGCCCGCGCGCAGCGCCTCGGTCACCGACAGATAGGCGTCGGGCAGGTCGATGTACTTGCCGACGAGCGCGATGGTGACCTCCTTGGCCGGGTGGTGCACCCGGCGCAGGAGCTGCTCCCACTCCTTCCACACCACGTCGCGGAAGGGCAGGCCCAGGCGGCGCACGACGTAGGCGTCCAGGCCCTCGGAGTGCAGCACCTTGGGGATGTCGTAGATGCTCGCCGCGTCGACCGCGGAGACGACGGCGTCCTCGTCGACGTCGCACATGAGGCTGATCTTGCGCTTGATCGAGGTGCTGACCGGCCGGTCGGAGCGGAGCACGATCGCGTCGGGCTGGATGCCGATGCTGCGCAGCGCGGCGACCGAGTGCTGCGTCGGCTTGGTCTTCAGCTCACCGCTCGGCCCGATGTACGGCAGCAGCGAGACGTGCAGGAAGAACACGTTGTCGCGGCCGACCTCGTGGCGGACCTGGCGGACGGCCTCCAGGAAGGGCAGCGACTCGATGTCGCCGACGGTGCCGCCGACCTCGGTGATGACCACGTCGACGTCGGAACCGGCCATGGACCGGATCCGGTCCTTGATCTCGTTGGTGATGTGCGGGATGACCTGGACGGTGTCGCCGAGGTACTCGCCGCGGCGCTCCTTGGCGATCACGTTGGAGTAGACCTGGCCGGTGGTCACGTTCGCCGAGCCGTGCAGCTCGGTGTCGAGGAACCGCTCGTAGTGGCCGACGTCGAGGTCGGTCTCGGCCCCGTCGTCGGTGACGAAGACCTCACCGTGCTGGAACGGGTTCATCGTCCCGGGGTCGACGTTGAGGTAGGGGTCGAGCTTCTGCATGGTGACCCGGAGGCCGCGCAGCTTGAGGAGGCGTCCCAGGCTGGAGGCCGTCAGTCCCTTCCCCAGACTGGAGGCGACACCGCCGGTGACGAACAGATGCTTGGTGTGTGCGGCGCTGCGCAAGGAATCTCCCGTGGTCGTGACAGATCAGTCGGCACACCCTCTTGGGAGGCCTACAGGTCCACGGGCTCTCAGAATATCAAAGCCCGTCCCCGGGACGCCCGCGCGGCCCCTCTCCGTTCCGCCCGCAAGTGACCAAGCGGTAATTTTGGCTCTTATGTCGCTTCGAGACGTGGTACGGCGTGCCGCCGGGACCCTCATCCACCGTGGCTGGGACGCGATCCGCGCGGCCGGCACGGTCAGCCCGGCCAACCCGGCCGGCTACCGCTTCCGCCGTCTCGGCGAGGGCGTCTGCATCGCGTTCCCGGTCGGAGCGATCTTCGGTGAGGCCTGGATCGAGATCGGCGAGCACACCCTCGTCGGCGAGCGCGTGTCCATCTCCGCGGGCATGGGCCCGGGGGTGGACCTGGGACCGGACCCGATCGTGCGGATCGGCGGCAGCTGCTCGATCGGCCGGGGCAGCCACATCGTGGGCCACCAGTCGATCGACATCGGCGACCACGTGTTCACCGGCCCGTACGTGTACATCACCGACCAGAACCACGTCTACGACGACCCCGGGACACCGATCGGCCGCCAGTGGCCGCGCAACAACCCGGTCTCCATCGGTGCGGGCTCCTGGCTGGGCACCGGTGCGATCATCCTGCCGGGCACCCGGATCGGCCGCCAGTGCGTGGTCGCCGGCGGCGCGGTGGTCCGCGGCGTGTTCCCCGACCACAGCGTGATCGCGGGCGTCCCGGCCCGGGTCGTCCGGGAGTACACCCCGGGCGAGGGCTGGCAGTCGCCGCAACTCGGCGGGGCCGCACGCCTCCCGGTCCCGGAGAGCCTCGGCGTCCTCCCCGGGAGTCCCGAAAGTCCGGGCACCGGCTGACCTCCGCCGGGGAACCGTCCCGAGAACGTCGCGCCCGCCGGGATCGATCCACGGCCCGGAAGCGTTGGAAGCCGTAGAAGCGATGACGGGGATTCGATGCCCGCGGCGCCGGGCCGCGGCGGGGCGCGTCCCGGCTGATCTTCGTAAGCCGCGCACATGCGGGATATGCTCGAATCACCTCGAACGACCCCACCGGGAGGTGGCTCCGATCAGCACCATCATCACCATCGCCCTGGTGATCCTGCTGTTCCTCCTCATCCTGGGAGGGGCCGGGATCTACCTGCTGGTCAAGGTGGGCAAGAAGGCCACGAAGAAGGCCCGGAAGGTGACGACCCGGGTGGTCTCCCACGTGGCCGCGATGGACCCCGGCGACGCCGGTGAGGCCGAGCGCATGCGGCTGGAGCTGCGCCGGGAGGTCTCCATCACCCGCCAGGCCGTGAACGACGCCCTGCAGGGCGGCTGGGGCCTGGGCGAGCTGCCCCAGCTGGTGGCCGAGATCGGTTCGCACGCCGACCAGCTCGACACCCAGCTGAGCCGCTACGCCCAGCAGAGCCGCGTCTCCCCCTACGTCGACCACGCCACGCTGGCCCGCCTGCGCGAGCACCACGCCAAGCTGACCACGGCCTGCGCCCGCATCCGCGCCGACCTGCTCAACGACCAGATGGCGCACTCCGCCGGCGGCATCGAGGAGATCCGGAGCCGCACCGACCTGGAGATCGAGGCCCGCCGCCAGGCCCCGATCGCCGATCCCCTGGACCAGATCGACGAGCTCTACCAGCGCACCATGATCGACCGGGCCCGCCCGGAGGAGCCCCGCTGACAGGTCACCCGCTGTGGCATGATGAACACGTCGCGTTGATCTCCGTTCACGTCACCAAGGAGGCCGAGGATGACCACGGCGCTTCCCGAGTGGTTCTATCCGGGCCCGCCCGGCGGATGGACGGCCGACATGCTCGACCATCTCCCCGCCGACGCGCCCCGGCACGTCGAGTTGATCGACGGAGCACTCATCATGATGTCACCGCAGACGGCGTTCCACATGCTGGTCATCAATCTGCTGATCGACAGGGAGCGCGGGATCAGGCCTCCCTCGGAGCTCATGGTCGCACGGGAGATGACGGTGACCATCGGAATGCGGCAACGTCCCGAGCCTGATGTCGTTCTCGTCAAGAAGAGCGCGATGGCGAGTCTTCTCACGACCTCCTTCAAGCCCGAGGACGTGCATCTCGTCGTCGAAGTGGTCTCCCCCGAATCCGTCGAGAGAGACCGGAACACCAAGCCGAGCAAGTACTCGAACGCGGGAATCAGACACCTCTGGCGGGTCGAGCAGGAGGACGAGCGGCCTGTCGTCTACACCTTCGAACTGGAACCGGCGGTGAAGGCCTACGTCCCCACCGGAATCCATCGGGGGCGGCTGCGGACGGACATCGGCTTCGACGTGGACATCGATCTCGACCTGAGCACGTTCATTCACGGCTGAGGCCGTGCCCCCCGGTGCCGCCGTGCGGGTGAGGATCTCACCCGCACGGCGGCGTTCCGGTCAGGAGACCCCGGCCTCGCGCATGTCGCGGACCTCGCGCTTGAGTTCCTTGATCTCGTCGCGGAGCCGGGCGGCGACCTCGAACTGGAGGTCGGCGGCGGCCTGGTGCATCTGCTCGGTGAGCGAGGCGACCAGTTCCTCCAGCTGGGCCCGGGGCAGCTCCCCCGCGATCGCCTTGGCGTGCTGGCCCGCCGCCTGCCTGCTGCCGAAGCCCGGGACCGGCGCCTTGCCGCGGGACTGCTGGCGACCGCCGCCGCCGAGGAGCTGGGCGGTGTCGGCGTCCTCCCGGTTGAGCGAGTCGAGGATGTCGGCGATCTTCTTGCGGAGCGGCTGCGGGTCGATGCCGTGGGCCTCGTTGTAGGCCGTCTGCTTGGCCCGGCGCCGGTTGGTCTCCTCGATCGCCCGCTCCATGGACGGGGTGATCCGGTCGGCGTACATGTGGACCTGGCCGGAGACGTTGCGGGCGGCGCGGCCGATGGTCTGGATGAGCGAGGTCTCCGAGCGCAGGAAGCCCTCCTTGTCGGCGTCGAGGATCGCCACCAGCGACACCTCGGGCAGGTCCAGGCCCTCGCGGAGCAGGTTGATGCCGACCAGCACGTCGAACTCGCCCATCCGCAGCTCGCGCAGGAGCTCGATGCGGCGCAGGGTGTCGACCTCGCTGTGCAGGTAGCGGACCCGGATGCCGAGCTCCAGCAGGTAGTCGGTGAGGTCCTCGGACATCTTCTTGGTCAGCGTGGTGACCAGGACCCGCTCGTCCTTCTCGGTGCGGGTGCGGATCTCGTGGACCAGGTCGTCGATCTGCGACTTCGTCGGCTTGACGACGACCTCGGGGTCCACCAGGCCGGTCGGGCGGATGACCTGCTCGACCACCTCGCCCTTCGCCCTGCCCAGTTCGTACGGTCCCGGGGTGGCGGACAGGTAGACGGTCTGGCCGATCCGCTCCAGGAACTCCTCCCACTTCAGCGGGCGGTTGTCCAGCGCCGAGGGCAGCCGGAAGCCGTGGTCGACCAGGGTGCGCTTGCGGGAGGCGTCCCCTTCGTACATCGCGCCGATCTGCGGGACGGTCTGGTGCGACTCGTCCAGGACCAGCAGGAAGTCCTCGGGGAAGTAGTCGAGCAGGGTGTTGGGCGCGCTGCCCGGGGCCCGGCCGTCCATGTGCCGGGAGTAGTTCTCGATGCCGGAGCAGGTGCCGATCTGCTGCATCATCTCCAGGTCGTAGGTGGTGCGCATGCGCAGCCGCTGGGCCTCCAGGAGCTTGCCCTGCCGCTCCAGCGCCTCCAGCCGCTCGGCCAGCTCCGCCTCGATGCCGCGGACCGCGGTGGCCATCCGCTCGGGACCGGCGACGTAGTGGGAGGCGGGGAAGATGAACAGCTCGTCGTCCTCGGAGATCACCTCGCCGGTCAGCGGGTGCATGGTCGAGAGCTTCTCGATCTCGTCGCCGAACATCTCGATCCGGACGGCGAGCTCCTCGTACTTGGGGATGATCTCGATGGTGTCGCCGCGCACCCGGAACGTGCCCCGGGTGAAGGCGAGGTCGTTGCGGGTGTACTGCATGTCGACCAGGCGGCGCAGCAGCCGGTCGCGCTCGATCTCCATGCCGACCCGGAGCGGGGTCATCCGGTCGACGTACTCCTGGGGGGTGCCCAGGCCGTAGATGCAGGAGACCGAGGCGACCACGATCACGTCGCGGCGGGTCAGCAGCGAGTTGGTCGCCGAGTGGCGCAGCCGCTCGACCTCGTCGTTGATCGACGAGTCCTTCTCGATGTAGGTGTCGCTCTGCGGGACGTACGCCTCGGGCTGGTAGTAGTCGTAGTAGGAGACGAAGTACTCGACCGCGTTGTGCGGCATCATCTCCCGCAGCTCGTTGGCGAACTGCGCGGCGAGCGTCTTGTTGGGCTGCATGACCAGGGTGGGGCGCTGGAGCCGCTCGATCAGCCAGGCGACCGTGGCGGTCTTGCCCGTGCCCGTGGCGCCCAGCAGGACGTTGTCCTTCTCACCCGCCTTCACGCGCCGCTCCAGCTCGGCGATCGCGGCGGGCTGGTCACCCGACGGGATCATGTCCGTGACGACCTTGAAGGGAGCCGCCTTGCGCTGCAAATCTGTTACCGGCCTCACCTGTCCCACTGTAGGCGGCAGCACCGACAATCCTTGTTCAACCGTCCGGCAAGCGGACCGCAAGCCGGGTGGCGTTCACTGTCCTGCGGGCTCACGCCCACAAGGCATGATGTAACCGATATGTCCGGTTTTTAGTATGTGATCCCCTCGGAGGTGTGATGTCCCGGCCAAGAGAGGCCGCCAGGCAGGCTGCCATGGCGGCGGCCCAGGCGATCGGGCAGGGAGGCGACCCCCGCCAGGTCGCCGGTCAGGTCGCGGGCCAGTTCGCGGGCCGGCTGGCCGGTCAGGGCCAGGGCGCCGAGCAGGGGTCCGGGGAGCGGGGTTTCTCGCTCAACCCCTCCGACTTCGTGGCGGCCCGCGACCAGGGCACGTCCGTGGGCACCCTCATCGAGGCCCGCGGCTCGTCGCTGAACGAGGCCGGGGAGATCGTCAACCGCAGCTTCAGCGAGCGCGGCCCGAACGGCGAGGCCGTCCACGTCATCTCCCCCGTGGTGATCCCCAAGGGCACCACGGCCCGGGTGGTCCTCCCGCTGGTCCTGCTGGCCGCGCTCGGCCTGGCCGGCCTGGTCGCCACCGGGCTGCCGGACGGCGCCCGGGTGCTGTTCGGCGTGCACTACTGGGCGGTGCTGGCCCTGGCCGCCGCGTTCCTGTGGTGGCGGCGGAGCGTGGTCATGGTCCCCGAGGGCTGCAAGGCGCTGATCACCAAGTTCGGCAAGCTCGTGCAGATCGCCGAGCCCGGCCGGGTGACGCTGCTCAATCCGTGGAAGCGGGTCAGCTACATCGTCAACACCACCCGCGAGTACCCGTTCAACGCGCCCATCCGCGAGGCCCCGACCCAGCAGGGCGTCAAGGCCAGCGTGGACCTGTTCCTGCAGTTCCGGATCGAGGACCCGGCCGAGTTCATCTTCGTGCTCGGCTCGGTCGGCGGCTTCCAGGCCAAGCTGCAGAACGCGATCAGCGAGGTCACCCGCTCCCTCATCTACGCCCAGCGCGCCGAGGACATCTACGACCTGGTGGGCGAGAGCACGCTCGGCATGCTGGAGAGCCTCAACCAGCAGTTCCTGCCCGCCGTACGGCTGACCGACGTGAACATCACCCACGCCGAGCCGTCCAGCCAGGAGTACCGGATGGACCTGGCCGCCCCGGAGATGATCCGGGTGGCCAAGGAGGCCTACACCTACGAGTACGAGCTCCAGCTGCGCAAGGAGCAGAACGAGGGCGACCTGGTGCGGGAGCTCGCCGGGCTGCAGGAGCAGCTCTCGGCCATCCACGCCGAGATCGCCGGCTACCAGGCCCGGATGGACACCGCGCTGGAGCGCGCCACCCACCAGGCCAAGGCCCAGGCGGGTCAGCGGCTGGTCGAGGCCGAGTCCACCGCCAAGGCCAACGCCGCGCTGCTGGAGGCGCAGGCGCTGGACATCCGGGCGCTGAGCGCCGCCGAGGCGCCGGAGATCCTCGACTACCGCTTCCAGCAGGACCTGCTCGACAAGCTGGAGTCGGTCGCCGCCCACCTGCCCCGCGTGGTCCAGGTCGGCGAGCACGTCGACATCGACCTGCTGGCCCTGGCCCAGCAGCTCGTCGGCGGGCGCGAGACGGCGCTGTTCTCCGCCGAGGACATGGCCGCGATCCGCTCCCGCATCACCGAGATCGGCCGCCGCGTCGGCGAGCGGGAGGCGGAGATCTCCGCCCTGCTCAACCCGTCCGCCGACCCCGCCGCGACCGTCGGGACCGCAGCACGGGACGGCGCGCGCACCGTCCCGGACACCGTGCCCACCCCGCAGGGCGCCGCGCCGCGCGCCCAGGAAGAGGCCTGAGGACATGAACCGAGAGTTCTCCAAGATCAAGGAATCGCTGGCGGCCTGGTCGGAGATCCGCCAGCTGCTGCGCGGCGGCGAGTCCGGCCAGCTCGTCCCGGTGGTCATCCCCAAGGACCGCAGAGGCTTCGCCTGGGTGGCGCTGCTGTTCCTGGCCCTCTACCTGGCCGGGACGGCGGTGTTCGCCGGCGGTCCGTTCGGCTTCCTGGCCGCGCTCGGTTCGGTGCTCCTCGTGTTCGTGGCCGCGGTCTGGCTCTGGCGCCGGGCGATCATCGAGATCGAGGAGGGCACCACCGGCGTGCGCAGCCGCTGGGGTGCCATCACCGGCACCCTGCCGCCGGGCCGCCACTACCTCTGGCTGCCCTGGGACCGGGTCGACGCGGTGGTCGACACCTCCACCGAGATCCCGTACTCCGCGCCGATCGTGGCCTGCCCGACCGCCGAGAACGTGCCGCTGAAGTCCATCGAGTTCTTCCTGAAGTTCCGCATCGTCGACCCGGTGGCCTTCGTCCGGACGATCGGGGCCGGCAACTTCGACCTCGTGCTGAGCAGCGCCGTGCAGGACGCCATCCGCCAGCGCAGCCGCAGGGTGCACACCGAGCACGCCTACGACCTGCGCGGCTCCGACGTGGGCGACATGCAGGAGGCCCTCAACCGCCAGCTCGGCCGGTACGGCGTGCGGGTCACCGGCGCCAACATCCCCGACGTGCAGCTCCCCGACGCCTACCAGCAGCACCTGGCCACCCGGGAGAAGGTCGCCAAGGAGATGTCGGCCTTCGAGCGGGAGTGGGAGCTGACCCGCAAGCGGCGGATCGACACGCTGCTCATGGAGATCGAGCGGGCGAAGAAGACGCGGGACGCGCGCATCGTCGAGGTGCGGGCGGCCGCCAACACCGCGCGCAAGGACGTCGCTCGCATGCTGGAGGAGCACGAGACCGAGGCCCAGCGGGTGCGCTGGGAGATCGAGGCGCGGGGCCGGGCCGAGCTCACCTCCGCCGAGAACGAGGCCAAGGCGCTGCGCCGCCTGGCCGAGTCCTACCGCGACAACCGGGCCGTGCTCCACTACGAGCTGGCCCGCCGCCGCCTGGACGTGGGGGCCCGGCTCGCCGAGAGCGCCCCGCGGCCCGTCGTCGTCCGGACCGCGGGCGGGTCCGGGGACTCCTCCGCGCTGTCCACCCTGCTCATGGCGCAGATCCTGCCGCAGCTCGGCACCGGGAACGGCCGGCCCCGGCCGCCCGTTGACCACACGGGCGACGCGGGCGGCCCGGCCGGCGCCGCCCACTGAGAAACGTCCGCTGAGAAGCGTTCGCTGAACCACACTGAGAAACACGCACGTCATCTACCCAGGGAGTCTCCCGATGGTGTTCCGCAAGCTGAAGGCCGCGTTCGGTGCAGGTGTCGAGGTCGACACGATCCTGCAGAACTCCAACGTCCGCCCCGGTGAGATCCTGCGCGGTCAGGTCAACTTCCGCAGCAGCAGCAACGACTACCAGGTCGAGGGCATCTTCATCGACTTCACCGCGGTGGTGGAGGTGGAGAGCGGCGACGAGGAGTACAAGACGACCTACAGCTTCCTGCGCCACCAGGTCTCCGGGCCGTTCCACCTGGCGTCGGGCGCGGGCCAGTCGATCCCCTTCGAGATCCCCGTCCCGTGGGAGACCCCGATCAGCGCCATCGGCGGCCACCCGCTGCACGGCATGAAGCTGGGCGCCTCCACCGAGCTCGCCCTGGCCGGCGCGCTCGACAAGGGCGACCTCGACCCGCTGTTCGTCAACCCGCTGCCCGCCCAGGAGAACGTCCTGGCCGCCCTCGACCGGATGGGCTTCCGCTTCAAGAAGGCCGACCTGGAGCGCGGCACCCTGCACGGCTCGCGCATGCCGTTCTTCCAGGAGATCGAGTACTACGCGGGTCCCGAGTACAGCCGGCACTTCAACGAGCTGGAGCTGACCTTCATCTCCGGTCCGAACGCGATGGACGTCATCCTGGAGGCCGACACCCGCGGCGGATTCCTGAACTCCAGCCACGACACCTACAACCGCTTCACCGTCCACTACACCGACCACCCCGGTCAGGTGGAGCAGTCCCTGCGCTCCGGACTGCACGCGATGGCCCAGAAGCGCGGCTGGTTCTGACCCACCCCGCGGTACGGCCCGCGCCCTCGCCGGGCGCGGGCCGTACGCGTGAAACGCACCGCGTCCGGCGGACCCCGGACACCGGCCGCTACCGTGCCCGGATCGCCCGCCGGGCGGACAGCTCCGCCCACACCTCGTCCGCGCGCGCGTCCAGCTCCTCCAATGAGCCCTCGTTGCGGATCACGATGTCCGCGGCCGCCAGCCGGTCCTCCCGGCTCGCCTGGGCGGCGATCCGGGCGCGCGCGTCCTGCCCGGACATGCCGCGCACACCGGTCAGCCGGTCCAGGCGCACCTCGTCGGCCGCGTCGACGACGATCACCACGTCGTACATCGGAGCGAGCCCGTTCTCCACCAGCAGCGGCACGTCGTAGACGACGATCGCGGTCTCGTCGGCCTCGGCCGCCCGGCTCTGCAGCTCGGCGACGCGGGCGCCGACCAGAGGGTGGACGATGCCGTTGAGCGCGGCCAGCTTCTCGGAATCGGAGAAGACGATCGCGCCCAGCCTCTCCCGATCGAGTGAGCCGTCCGCGCGGAGCACCTCGTCTCCGAAGACCGCGACGACCCGCGCCAGCCCTTCCGTCCCCGGTTCGACCACCTCACGGGCGATCTTGTCCGCGTCGATGACCACGGCCCCCCGGTCCGAGAGCCGCCGCGACACCTCGCTCTTACCCGACCCGATCCCGCCGGTGAGTCCGACCTTCAGCATGGTCCGCAGCATACGGGCACGGACCCGCCGGGGTCCTCCCCGGCCCGGCGCGCGCTCAGAGCTGACGGCGCATGTGCACGAGGGTGAGGTGGTCGCTCATCCGCTCCCGCCGGGTCTCCCGGTAGCCGTGGCGGCGGTAGAGCCGCAGGTTGCCCTCCGACAGGTGCCCGGTGAACAGGTCGAACGCGAGCGCCTCGGCGACCTCCTCGTGCAGGGCCGCCAGCAGCGCCCCGCCGACCCCCCGGCCCTGCGTGTCGGGCGCGACCACCAGCCGCCCGACCCGGCAGGTCGTCTCCGAGGTCTGACCGCGGACCGCACCGACGATCCTCCCGCCGTCCCGGGCGACGAGCACGGTGCCCGACTCGACGGCCCGGCGGACCTGCTCGGCCGACTCGACCAGCGGCGGGATGAACGGGTCCCCGTAGAGCTGGGCCTCGGTCACGTACGCCGCACGCTGCACGGTGAGGATCTCACCGGCATCCGCGGGCTCCGCCCGCTCGATCATCGCCACGACGCCACCTTAGCGACGCTCTCCTGTCCGGGCCACTTCCCCGCCCGGCCTCACCGGGCCGGGACGCTCCAGGCCTCTCAGGGCCGTCCCGGGGCGTTCCAGGGCGTCCGGGGGCGGCCCGGGGAGCCGATCCGGGGAGCCGATCCGGGAAGTCCGAAGCCCCTGAGGGCGGGCCCGGTCCGGAAACGCGGAAGGGCCCCGCCGGAGCGGGGCCCTTCTGCGAACCGTGCTTACTGCTTCGCCGAGGTTTTCCGAGACCTCAGCTCTGGCCGCCCGCGAGCTTCTCGCGCAGAGCCGCGAGAGCCTCGTCGGAGGCGAGGGCGCCGGCCGCCGGAGCGGAGGAACCGCTGGAGGAGGTCGACGGGGTCTCACCGGTGTAGGACGTGGGGGCGGCCTCGCCCGCCTCGGCCTCGGCCTTGCGGGCCTCCTCGACCTGCTTCTTGTGCGCCTCGAAGCGGGTCTGGGCCTCGGCGTACTGCCGCTCCCACTCCTCGCGCTGCTTGTCGAAGCCCTCGAGCCACTCGCCGGTCTCCGGGTCGAAGCCCTCGGGGTAGATGTAGTTGCCCTGGTCGTCGTAGGTCGCCGCCATGCCGTACAGCGTGGGGTCGAACTCGACGTCGGCGCCCATCGCACCCTCGTTGGCCTGCTTGAGCGAGAGCGAGATCCGGCGACGGTCGAGGTCGATGTCGATGATCTTCACGAAGATCTCGTCGCCGACCTGGACGACCTGCTCGGGGATCTCGACGTGGCGCTCGGCCAGCTCGGAGATGTGGACCAGGCCCTCGATGCCCTCCTCGACCCGGACGAACGCACCGAACGGCACCAGCTTGGTGACGCGGCCCGGCACGACCTGGCCGATCTGGTGGGTGCGGGCGAACTGCTGCCACGGGTCTTCCTGCGTCGCCTTGAGCGACAGGGAGACGCGCTCGCGCTCCATGTCCACGTCGAGAACCTCGACGGTGACCTCCTGGCCCACCTCGACGACCTCGGAGGGGTGGTCGATGTGCTTCCAGGAGAGCTCGGAGACGTGGACCAGGCCGTCGACGCCGCCGAGGTCCACGAAGGCGCCGAAGTTGACGATCGAGGAGACGACGCCCTTGCGGACCTGACCCTTCTGCAGGGTGTTGAGGAACGTCTGGCGGACCTCGGACTGGGTCTGCTCCAGCCAGGCGCGGCGGGAGAGAACCACGTTGTTGCGGTTCTTGTCCAGCTCGATGATCTTCGCCTCGAGCTCGCGGCCGACGTACGGCTGGAGGTCGCGGACCCGGCGCATCTCGACCAGGGAGGCCGGGAGGAAGCCGCGCAGGCCGATGTCGAGGATGAGACCACCCTTGACGACCTCGATGACCGTGCCGGTGACGATGCCGTCCTCGTCCTTGATCTTCTCGATCGTGCCCCAGGCCCGCTCGTACTGAGCGCGCTTCTTGGACAGGATCAGGCGGCCTTCCTTGTCCTCCTTCTGGAGGACCAGGGCCTCGACGTGCTCACCGACCTCGACGACGTCCGCCGGGTCGACATCATGCTTGATCGAGAGCTCACGCGAGGGGATCACACCCTCGGTCTTGTAGCCGATGTCGAGCAAAACTTCATCTCGATCGACCTTGACGACGGTGCCCTCGACGATGTCGCCGTCGTTGAAGTACTTGATGGTCAGGTCGATCGCTGCGAGGAACTCTTCCTCAGAGCCGATGTCGTTGACCGCTACCTGCGGGGTGCTCGAGGTGGCCTCAGTGCTGCTCGTCATGTGTGGAATTGCTCCGAACGCGGACAGATGTCGATGTGGCGAACGCGCGGCAGGCTTCTTATCGTTCAGCCGAGACAGGAGTTCGCATCGACGTGATCGAGCGCGAGCCCACTCCGTCCGAGACACGCGCGAGCCCACAGCGCAGCGATCAGCATATGAGACCAGAGCAGCCTGGTCAATCCGGAAGGACCTCGCACCAGAAGCGCTTAAAGGCCACAACGGCGACAGGGCCGCCTAATAGGCATTGACCTGCCCCCTCCGCTTGGAGCTGATATTACCCCGAAGTTTCCTCGGGATGGAGATCCGTTCGGGGTCGCCGTCGGCCGTGTAGCGCTCGCCGGGGTGCCTGTCCAGCCACTCCAGCCAGTACTGGGAGCACCACTTGCGGCACTCGCCCTTCTTGCCGTTGCTCTGGATCCGCTGGACGGCCCGCCAGTCATAATCCTTGACGAAGGGCGACACCGACGGCTGGGCCCCGGCCAGGAAGACGGCCTTGAAGGCGAACCCCGTCCCGTCCCAGGAGCCCTTCTGCACGGTGGACCGCTTGCGCGGCATCGCCCCGAACGGCAGCGCCAGCGTCTCCGAGGGGCCGGCGCCGAGCGCCTTCAGCATCCGCTCGACCCGGACGAGCTGCTCGGCGATGCCCTTCTTCGGCAGACCCGGCAGGTACGGGTGGCTCCAGGTGTGGTTGGCCACCTCGAACCCGCGGGAGGACAGCCACTGCACGGCGCGCGCCTGGTCGGCCCGGCTCTGCAGCCCGAACGGCTGCCGGTTGACCCAGAAGGTGGCGACCGGCCGGAAGCCGGGGTACTTCTTCGCCACCTGGTAGATGATCCCGACCGCGGTGTCCTTCACCGGCATGCCCGCGTCGTCCAGCGCGAAGTGGCTGGGGTGGCCGTCGTCGAAGGTGAGCACCACCGGGTGCCTGCCCGCGGGGACGTCCATCCGCCCGGTGGCGAACTCCCGGGCGGTGACCGGCACGTAGCCGTCCCTGGCCAGCCGTTCCATCTCCCTGCGCACCTGGTCGGGGGTGCGGTCGATGGAGGCCCGCCGCTTCTTCACGATCCGGTGGTACATGATCACGGGGACCATCCCGGCCTCGTTGGCCTTCACCTGCCGGGCGAACTCCGGCGTGGCGGTGATCGCCTGGGGCAGGTCGGCCGAGGGCAGGTCCGGCTCCGGGGTGGGCGCCGGCGTCGGGACGGCGCCCTGCGTCTGCCGCCCCGGCGCGGAGGCCGGGGCGGCAGACCCGGCGGTCCCGGGCGGGTCGGGCAGCAGGAACAGGACCCCGGTGGCGATGACCACGACCACGACGTTGGCCAGCATGATGAACCGCGTGAGAGGGGGGGTTGGACTGCGCACAAGACTCCCGTGCCCGTCGAGGTGTCGGTCTGCCGTCCAACCCTAGAACAGACCAGGACAAGCCCGGACACACCTCACAGCGCCCCTCGCAGCGCCCTCCGTGGCCGCCCCACCGGCCCGGCGGTCAGTGGCCGGCGTCCTGCCACGTGCGCCCGACGCCCACCGACACCTCGAGCGGGACGCGCAGCTCGTAGGCGGTGTTCATCCGGGTCCGGACCAGCTCGCGCAGGGTCTCCAGCTCACCCGGCGCGACCTCGAACACGAGCTCGTCGTGGACCTGGAGCAGCATCCGCGAACCCAGGCCCGCCTCGCGCAGCGCGGCGCCCACCCGCAGCATCGCGATCTTGATGATGTCCGCCGCCGAGCCCTGGATCGGCGCGTTGAGCGCCATCCGCTCGGCCATGTCGCGGCGCTGGCGGTTGTCGCTGTTGAGGTCGGGCAGGTAGCGGCGGCGGCCGAGGATGGTCTCGGTGTAGCCGTCCTGCCGGGCCCGGGCGACGATCGCGTTGAGGAAGTCGCGGATGCCGCCGAACTCCTCGAAGTACTCCTCCTTCAGACCTCTGGCCTCCGGGACCGGGATGCCGAGCTGCGCGGACAGCCCGAAATCGGACAGGCCGTAGGCCAGGCCGTAGTTCATCGCCTTGATCTTGGCGCGCATCTCGCCGGTGACCTTCTCCGGCTCGGTGCCGAAAACCCGCGCCGCGGTCGCCTGGTGGAAGTCGTGCCCCGACTCGAACGCGGCGATCAGCGCCTCGTCGCCGGACAGGTGCGCCATGATGCGCAGCTCGATCTGGCTGTAGTCGGCGGTCAGCAGCGTCTCGTAGCCGGAGCCGACCGTGAACCCCTGCCGGATGCGGCGGCCCTCGGCGGTGCGGATCGGGATGTTCTGCAGGTTGGGCTGCTTGGAGCTCAACCGCCCGGTGGCCGCCACCGTCTGCTCGAACGTCGTGTGGATCCGGCCGTCGTCGGAGATCTCCTTGATCAGCCCCTCGACCGTGACCCGGAGCTTCTCCTGGTCCCGGTGGCGCAGCATGATCGTCGGAAGCTCGTGCTCGGTCTGCGCGGCCAGCCAGGCCAGCTGGTCGGCGTCGGTGCTGTAACCGGTCTTGATCTTCTTGGTCTTGGGCAGCCCCAGCTTGACGAAGAGGATCTCCTGGAGCTGCTTGGGCGAGCCCAGGTTGAACTGCTCGCCCACCGAGGCGTGCGCCTCCTCGACGGCCTGCTTCACCGCGGCCCGGAACTCCTCCTCCAGCCCGCCGAGGTGGTCGCGGTCGGCCGCGATGCCCGTCCGCTCCATCTCGGCCAGGACGGTCACCAGCGGCAGCTCCACGTCCCGCAGCAGGCTGGTGGCCGCCCGCGGCTCCAGGAACGCCTCCAGCGCGCCCGCGAGGTCGCGCACGGCCGAGGCCCTCAACCCGAGGTCGCGGGCCGCGTCGGCCTCCTGGTCGTCGAACAGGGAGGTCTGCCCGTCCGCCGGGGCCTCGCCCTTCAGCTCGCGGCCGAGGTAGACCCGGACCAGGTCCTCCAGGACGAACGAGCGCTGCCCCGGGGCCGCCAGGTAGGCGGCCAGCGCCGTGTCGCAGGACAGCCCGCGCAGCTCCAGCCCCTGCGCCCAGAGCGCCAGCATGAACCCCTTGGCGTCGTGCACCGCCTTGGGCCTGGCCTCGTCGGCCAGCCAGGCGCGCAGCGCCGCCTCGTCGGCCTCGGTCAGCCCGGACGGGTCGACGAACGCCGCCCGGGAGCCGCCCGCACCGCTTTCCTCCCCACCGGAGGGCGCGGCGATCGCCACGCCGTCGATCCGGCCGGTGCCCCTGCCGTACGCCCCCGTGAAGGCCAGACCGGCCCGCCCCTCGGGCAGCGCCTCCAGCCACCCGGCCACCTCGCCGGGGCCGAGCACGACGACGTCGACCTCGAAGCCGTCCCCGGCGCCGGCCTCGGACCCGGACTCGGCCGAGCCGAGGGTCTTGAAGAGCCGCTCGCGGATCTCGCCCCGGAACTCCAGGGTGTCGAGGATCTTGTCGATCTCGGCGCGGTCCAGCTCGCCGACCCTCAAGCCGGCGACCTCCTGCTCCAGCGGCACGTCGCGCACCAGCTGGGTCAGGCGGCGGTTCATCAGCACCTGGTCGAGGTGGTCGCGGAGCTTGTCGCCGACCTTGCCCTTGACCTCGTCGACCCGGTCGACCAGCTCCGCCAGCGAGCCGAACTCCCTGATCCACTTGGCCGCGGTCTTCTCCCCCACGCCCGGGATGTTCAGCAGGTTGTCGCTGACGTCGCCGCGGATGGCGGCGAAGTCGGGGTATTGAGCCGGGGTGAGGTCGTATTTCTCCAGCACGGCCTCGGGGGTGAACCGCGTCATGTTGCTGATCCCGACCCGGGTCATCAGCACCGTGATCCGCTCGTCGACGAGCTGCAGCGCGTCGCGGTCGCCGGTGACGACCAGCACGTCCATGTCCTGCGCGGCGGCCCGGGTGGCGAGCGTGGCGATCAGGTCGTCGGCCTCGTAGCCGGCCAGCGACAGGTGCGGGACGCGCAGCGCGTCGAGCATCTCGTGGATCAGGCTCATCTGGCTGCGGAAGCTGTCCGGGCTGGCGCTGCGGGTGGCCTTGTAGCCGGCGTACTCCTCGTGCCGGAACGTCGGCTCCGAGCGGTCGAAGCAGACCGCCACGTGGGACGGCCGCTCGTCGCGGAGCACGTTGACCAGCATCGACGTGAACCCGTAGATGGCGTTGGTCTTCTGCCCCGTGGAGGTGGAGAAGTTCTCCTCAGGCAGCGCGTAGAACGCCCGATAGGCCAGAGAATGCCCATCCAGCAGCAGGAGACACGGACGAGTAGGGGTCGCTTCACTCTTCGGCACAGCAGAAGCCTAGTCTCCTGGTGCGACAGAAA
The DNA here is from genome assembly GCF_014647955.1 of Planomonospora antibiotica. Lineage (NCBI taxonomy): Bacteria > Bacillati > Actinomycetota > Actinomycetes > Streptosporangiales > Streptosporangiaceae > Planomonospora > Planomonospora antibiotica. The sequence goes on from NZ_BMQE01000009.1 coordinate 61,223, forward strand.
ACCTGGCCCAGCATGACAGGAGTCACCCCTTGACCATGACCGATCCCGACGAGACGTCCCCCATCGAGGAACTGCTGGGCGGCGCGCACAGGAACACCCTGGTCGAGCGGATGGGCATCGAGATCATGGAGGCGAGCGCCGAGCGCGTCGTCGCCACCATGCCCGTCGAGGGCAACACCCAGCCGTACGGCCTGCTGCACGGCGGCGCGTCCTGCGTCCTCGCCGAGACCATCGGCTCCGTCGGCTCGGCCCTGCACGCCGGCCCCGGCCGCATCGCCGTCGGCATCGAGATCAGCGCCACCCACCACCGCTCGGCCACCTCCGGCCTGGTCACCGGCGTGGCCACCCGCCTGCACGGCGGCCGGACGGTCGCCACCTACGACATCGAGATCACCGACGAGCAGGGCCGGCGCGTGTGCACCTCCCGGCTGACCTGCATGCTCCGCGACGCCCCCTGAGGGCGGCGTCCGAAGAAGTCCGGGCGGGCTGCGCATATCTTTGCGCCGTCGGCTCCGGTGGGGTTACGGTGGGTGACGGCGACGCCCGCGGGGGGCCGAGTAGAAAACGTGCGGAGTCGGGGAAGCTCCACACGGCGCCAAAGGCCTCCCGCGGGCTCGCCCCGCAGGGCACCCGCGCCCCTTCCTCCGGCGTCCCCGCCGCCCGCCCCGGACGCGCCTGTGGCCCGCCCCCGGCGAAGGGGGACGGGCCACCGCCTGCGGACCCTCCGGAGGGCTCAGACGTCGGTGTGGGTCGGGTCCAGCACCCGGCGCAGGAAGGACTTGGTGCGCTCGTGCCGCGGCGCGCCGATGACCTGCTCGGCCGGGCCGTCCTCGACGATGACGCCGCCGTCCATGAAGACCACCCGGTCGGCCACGTCGCGGGCGAACGCCATCTCGTGGGTGACCACCAGCATGGTCATGCCCTCCTCGGCCAGCTTGCGCATGACCGTGAGCACGTCGCCGACCAGCTCCGGGTCGAGCGCCGAGGTGGGCTCGTCGAAGAGCATCAGCGCCGGGCTCATCGCCAGCGCCCGGGCGATCGCCACCCGCTGCTGCTGGCCGCCGGAGAGCTGCGCCGGGTAGGAGTCGCGTTTGTCGGCGACGCCCACCTTCTCCAGGTTCTCCACGGCGATGCGTTCCGCCTCCGCCCTGCCGCGCTTGAGCACGCGGCGCTGGGCGATCATGACGTTCTCCAGCGCGGTCATGTGCGGGAAGAGGTTGAACTGCTGGAAGACCATGCCGACCCGGCGGCGGGCGGCGTCGATGTCGACGTCGCGGTGGGTCAGCTCGACCCCTTCCACGACCACCTGGCCCGAGGTGGGTTCCTCCAGCAGGTTCACGCAGCGCAGCAGCGTGGACTTGCCGGAGCCCGACGGTCCGATGACGCAGACCACCTGGCCGGGATCGACGGTGAAGTCGATGCCCTTGAGGACCTGCAGCGTGCCGAACGACTTGTGCAGGTTCCTGATCTCTACTGCGTGTGCCATGTTCCTCACCGCGCCTTCGCCTGGCGTGCCTCGAGCCGCCGCACCACGATGCTCAGCGGGATCGTGATCAGCAGGTAGGTCGCACCGGCCAGCAGCAGCGGCGTGCTGTCGGCGTACTCGGTGGCGATGTCCTGGCCGAACTTGGTCAGCTCGCTCGTCGCCGAGGTGACACCGATCGCGAACACCAGCGAGGAGTCCTTGAACAGCAGGATCAGCTCGTTGGTGAGCGGGGGGATCACGATGCGCAGCGCCTGCGGGATCACCACCGTGATCATGGCTCGGGAGTACGACATGCCCAGTGAGCGCGCCGCCTCCATCTGGCCCCGGGGCACCGCCTGCAGACCCGCCCGGATCGTCTCGGCCATGTAGGCCGCCGAGACCAGGCCGAGCGCGATCGCGACGACGCCGTACTCGTCGAAGGGGAACCGGATGCCCGGGAACGCGGTCGGGACCGCCAGCCCGAGCAGGATGAAGACCAGCACCGCCGGGAGGCCGCGGAAGACCTCGATGTAGACGAGCGCGATCCACCGGTTGGGCGCCGCGGAGGACAGCCGCATGAGCGCGACCACCAGTCCCAGGAAGAAGCCCAGGACGTACCCGGAGACCGTGTAGATCACCGTGTTCTTCAGCGCGATGGTGAAGATCTCCGGGAAGAGGTTCTCCGCCACCTTCATGTCGAGGAAGTGCTCGCGGATCGCCGCCCAGTCGGCCCAGCTCACCACCAGGGCGGCGAGGACGACGAAGACGGCGTACTGGACGCCGCGGCTGATGCTCCGCCGCTGACGGGGACTGAGCCCCGCCCCTCCGGAGGACGATCCGGAGGGGCCGACCGGAGGTCCGGTCATCGTGGACTGTTCTGACATGGAATCAGGCGCCCGGCTTCTTCCCGAACCACTTCTCGTAGATGGTGTCGTAGCTGCCGTCCGCCTTGGCCGCGGAGATGGCGTCGTTCAGGGCCTTCACCAGTTCGGTGCTGCCCTTCTTGGCGGCCACGCCGTACTGGGCACCGGTCTCGATGACGCCGCCCAGCTCGAACTTCTCCGCGATCTCGGGCTTCTTCAGCCAGTCGTTGATGACCGGCAGGTCCTGCAGGACCACGTCGACCTGGCCGGCCTGCAGCGCGGCGATCTGCTTGCCCGCGTCGTCGAACTGCTTGGGGTCGAAGCCCTTGCTCTTGGCGTAGTCGAGGCTCGTGGTGGCCGCCTGCACGCCGAAGCGGAGGTTGCCCGCCTTGACCTCCTCGATCGTGTTGACCTTCTTGCCCTTGGGCGAGAGGAAGGCGATCACCTCGTCGAAGTACGGGTCGGAGAAGTCGAGGTTGGCCTTGCGCTCCTCGGTGATGGTCATGCCTGCGGCGGCCACGTCGCACTTGCCGGCGTTGAGCGCCGCGCCGCTCTTGATCGAGTCGAACTTGATGTCGACGATCTCCTGCGTCACACCGAGCTTCTTGGCGGCGAGGTCGACGATCTCGACGTCGAATCCGACGACCTTGTCGCCCTCCTTGTACTGGAAGGGCGGGTACGGCAGGCTCGTGCAGGTGGTCAGCTTGCCGGGGGTGACCAGCTGGGGGCCGGCGGCGGCCGGGGCGCTGGACGAGGCACCCGCGCTGGGGCTGGCGGTGGTGGTGTCGCCACCGCCGCAGGCCGACAGGCTCAGCGCGCCGGCGACGACCACGGCGCCCACCGCGAGCGCCCGGCGGGGAATGAAACTCAGGCCCACGACGGCCTCCTTCTCGGTCAATGTCGCTTTTTGCATGGATACCTCAATGCGGGTGATGCTGCCTTACAGGTGCGGCAGGGCAGGTCACCGCTGTGACACGATTCGGACAACAACTTCAGTCATGCGTATTACTCCGACATACCCCGATTTAGCGTGATCTTCATGCCCCGCACCGCCGCACTCGCCGCGGTCGCCGCGCTCCTCCTGCCGGTGGCCGCCTGCTCCGGAGGGCCGGAGCCCCGGGCGGAGTCCGCGCCCCCGGCCGCCGCGACGCCGGCGTACGAGCTCCCGCCCCGCCCCGTCAGGCCCGGCGAGATCCGCGTCACGGCCGCCCCCGTGCAGGACGGCGACACCCGGTTCCAGGTGATCGGCCTGCAGAAGGGGCTCAGCGGCTTCTTCGCCAGCCACGCCGAGTGGCAGGCCAAGGGGCAGTACGTGGTGGTGCGGATCGTCGCCGACAACCCCGGGCGCACCAACTCCCGCTTCGACGCCGGCAGGCAGCGGCTGCTCACCGCCGACGGCGCGGCCCATCCGGTCGACGCGTTCGCCCAGGCGACCAAGCGGCAGCCGGACGCCTTCCTGCTGGGCGCCGGCGTCCGGGTCGAGATGGACCTGTGGTTCGACGTCCCCGAGGAGGCCTCGGTGACCGGGATCCGGCTGTACGGCGACCCGCCGCTGGGATACACCCGCACGGACGGCGCCACCGTGCCGCTGGGATGAGCAACGCGAGCGGGCGGGCCCGCCGTCGCGGCGGGCCCGCCCGTGATCACGCGGTACGGCTCACGCCTCGCCCGCGGCCGGCTTGTCCGCAGACACCTCGTCCGCGGCCGGCCCCTGCGCGGGCGCGTCGTGCCCGAGACCGCCGCCGAGGTAGGCGGCCTGCACGTCGGGGTCGTCGAGCAGCTGCGCCGCGGGGGCGCTCTTGACCACCCTGCCGGTCTCCAGCACGTAGGCCCGGTGGGCGAGCTTCAGCGCCTGCTGGGCGTTCTGCTCCACCAGCAGCACCGTGACGCCGCGCCGGTTGATCTCCTCGATGATGTCGAAGATCTGCTGGACCAGCAGCGGGGCCAGGCCCATGGACGGCTCGTCCAGCAGCAGCACCTTCGGCTTGGCCATCAGCGCCCGGCCGATGGCGAGCATCTGCTGCTCGCCGCCGGACATCGTGCCGGCCGCCTGGTTGCGGCGCTCGGCCAGCCGCGGGAACAGCTCGTAGGCCTCGGCGAGCTCGGCGCCGAAGTCGCCCGAGCGGGTGTAGGCGCCCATCAGCAGGTTGTCGTGGACCGTCATGCCGGGGAAGATGCCCCGGCCCTCGGGGGCCTGCCCCAGACCCGCCATCACGCGCTTGTGGCCGGGCATCCTGCTGATGTCCTGGCCGTCGAAGACGATGCTCCCCGACGTCAGGCCGCGCAGCCCGGAGATCGTCTTCAGGGTGGTCGTCTTGCCCGCCCCGTTCGCTCCGATGAGCGTGACGATCTCGCCCTCGTTCACCTCGACCGAGATGCCCTTGAGCGCCGCGATCTTGCCGTAGTGGACGTGGATGTCCTTGATCTCAAGAAGCATCTGCCGGTGCCCCCAAATACGCCTCGACGACCCGGGGGTCGTTCCGCACCTCGTCGGGCAGACCGTCGGCGATCTTCTGGCCGAAGTCCAGCACCGCGATGCGGTCGCTGATGCCCATGATGAGGCTCATGTCGTGCTCGATGATCAGAATGGTCCGCCCGGCGTCCCGGATGTCGCGGATGAGCTGCTGCAGCGCCACCTTCTCCGCCGGGTTCATGCCCGCGGCGGGCTCGTCCAGCAGCAGCAGCTTCGGGTCGGTCGCCAGTGCCCGGGCGATCTCCAGGCGCCGCTGGTCGCCGTAGGGCAGGTTCTTGGCGTGGTCGTGCGCCCGGTGCGGGATGCCGACGAACTCCAGCAGCTCCATCGCCAGTCTGCGGCCGTCCCGCTCCGCCTGGCGGTGCCAGGGCAGACCGAGCGCCACGCTCACCATGCCGGACCGGTGGTGGGCGTCCGCGCCCACCATGATGTTCTCGACCGCCGTCATGTTGTGGAACAGCCGGATGTTCTGGAACGTCCGGGCCACGCCCTTACGGGTGATCTTGAAACGCTTGGTCCCGCTGATCTTCTCGCCCAGGAAGCGGACCTCGCCCTGGGTCGGCCGGTAGACGCCGGTCACCACGTTGAACACCGTGGTCTTGCCGGCGCCGTTCGGGCCGATGAGCGCGAAGATCTCACCCTCGTTGACCGTCAGGTTCACGTCGTTCAGCGCCGTGACGCCACCGAACCGCATGACGAGGTCCTTCAGTTCCAGCATCGCGCGGCCACCGCGCGCCTGGCCCGCAGCACTCGCTTCGGTGCTCACTTGGAGGCCACCTCCTCACCGTGCGACTCCGGCCCGGGCACCTCTGCACCGAGCGTACCCATCCCGCCTGACCCCTCTTTCAGCTCCGCTTTTCGCTGGCGCGACGGGAGCAGGCCCTCCGGACGGAAGATCATCAGCGCGACGAGCACCGCGCCGAAGATCAGCATGCGGTACTCCTGCAGGCCGCGGAAGCGCTCGGGCAGCCAGGCCACGATGAACGCGCCCAGCATGACGCCCGGCAGGTTGCCCGCGCCGCCCATGACCACCGCGGCCAGGATCGTGGCCGAGAGCAGGAACTGGAAGTCGTTCGGGTTGATCGAGATGGACTTGGCCGCCCACAGCACGCCCATCGCGCCGCCGATCGAGGCGCCGATGGCGAAGGCCAGCATCTTGAAGCGGAAGGTCGGCACGCCCATGACCTCGGCCGCGTCCTCGTCCTCCCGGATCGCCGCCCAGGCGCGTCCCACCCGGCTCTTCTCCCAGCGCTTGACCAGGATGATCACCACGACGGCGAGGGCCACCAGCAGGTAGTAGTAGGGCCGCGGGTCGAGCACGCCGTACTTGAAGATCTCGACGTCGCCGATGTAGATGCCCTCGATGCTCGGCGGGTGCGGGATGCCGCGGACGCCGTTCGGGCCGCCGATCTCGTCGGTGTTCCTGGCGGTGATGCGGATGATCTCACCGAAGCCCAGCGTGACGATCGCCAGGTAGTCGCCGCGCAGCCGCAGCGTCGGGGCGCCCAGCGTGAGGCCGGACAGCGCGCAGACCAGGATGCCGGCCACCATGATCAGCCAGAAGTTCCAGCCCATCCGGGTGCCGAGCAGCGCCATCGCGTAGCCGCCGACGGCGTAGAAAGCGACGAAGCCCAGGTCGAGCAGGCCCGCCTGGCCCACCACGACGTTCAGGCCGATGGCCAGCAGCACGTAGGTGCCGATCGGGAAGAACAGGATCGTCGCCCAGTCGGTGTCGGGCGACATGAAGCTGCCGATGGTCTCCGACGGCAGCAGCAGCGCCGCCACGATCAGGAGCAGGTAGACGGCCCAGCGCTGCCAGCCGGGGGCCTGCTGCCAGCGATCGTGCATCACGTCGCCGGCATGACCCAGCCGCCGGCGGAAACCTGCCACGGAAGTCTGCTTGTCGTTCATGCGCGCGCCTGCTGGAGTGATTCACCGAGGATGCCGGTGGGGCGGAACATCAGGACCAAGACGAGGATGGTGAAGGAGATCACGTGCTTCCAGTCGGAGCCGAAGAAGATCGCCCCGTAGTTCTCCACCAGACCGAGCGTGACTCCGCCGACCAGGGCGCCCCGCAGGTTGCCGATGCCGCCCAGGACGGCCGCGGTGAACGCCTTGATGCCGAAGAGGAAGCCGATGTAGTAGTTCGTGTTCTCATAGGCGATCAGGTACAGCGCGCCGGCCACGCCGGCCATGCCGCCGCCGATGAGGAACGTCATCCGCACGACGGAGTCGATGTTGACGCCCATCAGGACCGCGGCCTCGGGGTTCTGCGCGGTGGCGCGGATGCCGCGGCCGATCTTCGTGCCGTTCACCAGCCGGTCCAGCACGATCATCATGCCGACGGCCGCCACGACGACCACCACCTGGTGCAGCTTGACCGGGTGGCCGGCGATCGAGAACAGGTCCGTCCGCTCCATGATCTGGGGCAGGGCCATCTGGATCCGGCCCTGCTGGGGGCGGTCGAAGACGTTCGGGATCACGATGAGCGCGAACAGCTCCTGAAGGAAGATCGAGGCGCCGATCGCGGAGATGAGCGCCGCGAGCCGCGACGCGCCGCGGCGGCGCAGCGGCCGGTAGGCGATACGCTCCAGCGCCACCGCCGTGCCCGCGGAGGCCAGCATGCCGGCCAGGATCATCAGGATGATCACGCCGACCAGCGCGAGGCCGGTGAGCGCCGAGTTGATGCCCAGCACGAACGGCACGAACATCGCACCGAAGGTGCCGATCATGAACACTTCGGAGTGCGCGAAGTTGATCAGCCTGAGCACGCCGTACACCATCGTGTAGCCGAGCGCGATCAGGGCGTAGATCGATCCGAAGGCCAGGCCGTCGACCGTTGACGGCCAGAACTGATTGATGAAGTCATTGAACACTGAGGATTACCACTTCTAGCGGGGATCGCCTGCACTGTCCGGTAGTCACCGCTTCCAGCGGATCTCGTGAACCTGCCCGGAAGTGCGCGGAGAGCGGGGACCGCACCGCGGCCATCCCGCTCCCCGCGCCGACTACCAACTCTCCTCGGAGCCTGCGGACTCAGCCCAGCTTCGCCTCCGCGGCCTTGCCGAGCAGCGTGATCGCGCCGCCCTTGACCTGGTAGATGTAGATGTCCTTGGCCTCGACCTCACCGTTCGGGGCGAACTTCACCTGCTTGGAGACGCCCGCGATGTCCACCGTGGAGATGAACTGGTTGATGTCCTCGGGCGTGGTCTTGCCGGCCTTGATCGCCTCGATGAAGACCGTCGCGGCGTCGTAGCCCTCGGAGGCGTAGATCGCCGGGTCGGCGTTGTAGGCGGCCTTGTAGGCGTCGGCGAAGCCCTTCACCTTGGCGTCCGTGACGTCCGGGGTGGCGATGTAGCACGGGCAGCCGATGAGCGCGCCCTCGGCGTTGTCCGCGCCGGCGCCCTCGATCAGGCCCTTGTCCAGCGAGCCGTCGCCGGAGAGGAACTTGGCGTCGACGTTCTTGTCGCGGAGCTGCTTGAGCAGGTTGCCGCCCGCGGCGTAGTAGCCGCCGAAGAAGATCGCGTCCGGCTTGGCCGCGGCGACCTTGTTCGCGACCGAGGAGAAGTCGCTCTCCGCCGGGTCGAGCGAGTCGTTGGTCACCTTGACGCCCTTGGTGGCCAGCTGGGCGCGGACCGCGTCGGCCAGCGGCTTGCCGTACTCGGACTTGTCGTCGATGACGAACACGTTCTTCGCGGCGGCGCCGCCCGCGATGAAGTCCGCGATGCCGGGGCCCTGGACGCCGTCGTTCGGCAGCACGCGGTGCCAGTACTTCCAGCCGTTCTCGGCGAGCTTCACGTTCGTGGCCGAGGCCGAGATGCTCGGGAGCTTCGCCTCCTCCAGGACCGGGCCGACCTGGGCCGACTCGCCGGAGAACGCCGGGCCGACCAGACCGACGATCTTGTCGGTCTTGATGGCCTGCTGGGCCAGGGCGACGGCCTTGGAGGGGTCGGCCTGGCTGTCGTACTCGACCAGCTCGATCTTCACCGCGGGGTTGGTCTTGTTGTACTGGTCGATGGCGAGCTTCGCACCGTTCCGCGGCGGGATGACGATGCCGGCGTTCGCACCGGTCAGGTCACCCATGAAGCCGATCTTGACGGTGCTCGGGGCGGCAGCGTTGGAGCCGCCGTCCGCCGGCGTGGTCTCCGAGCCGCCGTTGCCGCAGGCAGCGAGACCGAGGGCGAGCGCCATGCCGGCGGCAAGCACTCCACCGAGGCGAGCAGTCTTAGGCCGCAAGGTTGCCTTCCTTTCACCCGGCCCTTCGTCGGGACCGAGTTCACAGATGCCCTCCCCTGACGGGGTGGTCAGGAGGTTGTGTCGGTTAGTACAACCAGCGGATGTCACAGGTCGGTACAGGAACGCCTGCCGTTACCGCTTCGTTATTACACCGATCCTATTCATCTACCAGCGCAAAGGCCGCCGATACCCGCTACCTGCGATCTTTCCCGTCCCACCTTTCGGACATGCGAGAGCCCGCGCGCCCCCTGTTCCCAGGGGGCGCGCGGGCTCACCGCGAGAGATCGTCCCGCCGCGCGGCGGGACGCGGGCCGGGCGGCCGCCGTCAGGCTTCCGCGGCCTCACCGCCCCCGCCGTCCGCCCCCGGTGCGGGCGTCCCGCCCACCACGATCTGCGCCACCTCGCGCATGCTCAGCCGCCGGTCCATGGACGCCTTCTGGATCCACCGGAACGCCTGCGGCTCGCTCCACCCGTGCTCGGCCATGAGCAGCCCCTTGGCCCGCTCCACGAGCTTGCGCGTCTCCAGGCGCTCCGAGAGGGTGCCGACCTCCCGCTCCAGCGCCGCGATCTCCTCGTGCCGGCTCACCGCCATCTCGATCGCCGGCACCAGGTCCGACTTCGTGAACGGCTTCACCAGGTAGGCCATCGCCCCGGCGTCCCGGGCCCGCTCGACCAGATCACGCTGCGAGAAGGCGGTCAGGATCAGGCACGGCGCGATCCGCTGCGACACGATCTGCTCGGCGGCCGAGATCCCGTCCAGGACGGGCATCTTCACGTCCAGGATCACCAGATCGGGCCTGAGCTCGGACGCCAGCCTGACCGCGGTCTCCCCGTCCCCGGCCTCGCCGACGACGGCGTACCCGTCCTCCTCCAGCATCTCCTTGAGGTCGAGGCGGATCAGCGCCTCGTCTTCCGCGATCACCACTCGCCGCTGCGTACTCACGAGCAAGAGAGTACCGACGTCCGCTAGATTGGAACCACGCCGGTGCCCGTGATCGATCCGCCCCTGGGTTAAGATCACAGCCGGCAGCCGCGGTCCCGACCGGACCGGAGACGGGCCCCGATATCCCAACGGCAGAGGAAATGGTCTCAAACACCATCGAGTGTGGGTTCGAATCCCACTCGGGGCACCTCGCCCGGAGCCACCCGGCCTAGCGCAGGGTGGCTCCGCCGCTTTCCCGTCCCGGAGCCGCCCTCTCGCCTCCGCCGTCGCGCACCCTCCCTGAGCACGCACGACCCGCCGGTTTTGTGGATAAAAATCCACATTTGGGGCATTTATCCACGTTGGGAGACCCATCGTCCCGGTGGGCCTGTGCCGTACGTCAACGAGGAGGCCCCCATGGCCGCTCCCATCGATCTCGGCAGGGGCGTGTCCGACGCCTGGGCGTCGATCGTCGCCTTCGTCCCCCGGTTCGTCGCCTTCCTGGTGATCCTGCTGGTGGGCTGGGTGATCGCCAAACTCCTGTACAAGGCGGTCGACGCCGTCCTGGAGCGGGTCGGGTTCGACCACTGGGTCGAACGCGGCGGGATCGGCCGCGCGCTGGAACACGCCCGCTACGACGCCTCGGACCTGATCGCCAAGCTCATCTACTACGCGGTGCTGCTGATCACCCTGCAGATCGGCTTCTCCGTCTTCGGCCCGAACCCGATCAGCGACCTGCTCGGCGGCGTGGTGGCCTGGCTGCCGAAGGCCGCCGTGGCGATCGTGATCGTGGTGGTCGCCGCGGCCGTCGCCAACGCGGTGAAGGACATCGTCTCCGGGGCGCTGGGCGGCCTGTCCTACGGCAGGGTCCTGGCGAACATCGCCGCGGTGTTCATCATCGGCCTCGGCGTGATCGCCGCGCTGAACCAGATAGAGGTGGCCACCGCGGTGACCACGCCGGTGCTGGTGGCCTTCCTGGCCACCGTCGCGGGCATCCTCGTCGTCGGCGTCGGCGGCGGCCTGATCCGCCCGATGCAGCGGCGCTGGGAGGGATGGCTGGACCGGGCCGAGAGCGAGACCGACGCCCTGCGCGGCCAGGCGGCCGCCTACGACCGGGGCCGCGCGGACGCGAGGTCGTCCGTGGGAGCGCCGGGCACCGTGCACCCGCCGGCTCCGGGCGCCACGCCGCAGCCCTCCGGCGAGGGCGTGCTGCACTCCGTGCCGGGGCCGCACTCCCGGCCCGGGGAGGCGCCGCCGCCGCGGGCGTGAGCCGGAGCCACCGCCGCGGGCCCGCTCTCCCCTGCCGGAGGCGGGCCCCGGCCGGGGACGGGCGCACGGCCCCCCGTACGGGGTCGCCCCGCGCGAGGTCGCCCCGTACGGGGCCGTCCCGCACCGGGAGGCTCAGGCCGCGGCGGGCGCCGGATCGAGCATGAGGCAGACCGCGCTGAGCCGCAGCGCCGCGAAGTCGAGGGGCTGGTCCGGGCCGGGCGCCCGCCAGCCCGCCTCGTGGGCGCCGTCCCAGAAGCCGATGAGGTAGCCCAGCAGCGAGACCGGCCCGACCTGCTGGCCGAGGGAGACGATGGCCTGCCGCACCTCGGCGGCGTGCTGGTCGAGCGCCGCGCCGACCCCCGGGTGCTGGACGCGCAGGTCGAGCACCCGCTGGGCGAACTCCGCGCGGAGCCGGGCGGGCCATGATCGTTCGGACACGGTCGTTCCCTGGGTGTGTGCTGCCGGTACGGCAGTCACGATAAGCCGCCGAAGGACGAGAAACGACCGTTTCGCCCCCTCATCGGGCGCTGTGCACCGCTACTGCACCCGGCCGGGCTCCCCGCCGAGCACACGGTCGCGCGTCCGGCGGGGTGCGGCCGGGGCGAGTCAGACCGCGGCGCCGATGGTGTGCACCCGCAGGGCGTTGGTGGTGCCGGCGTGGCCGGGAGGGGAGCCCGCGACGATGACGACCTTGTCGCCCTTCTCCAGGCGGGCCTGGGTGAGCAGGGCGGCCTCGACCTGGCGGACCATGTCGTCGGTGTGGTGGACGAAGGGGACCTCGAAGGTCTCCACGCCCCAGACGAGGGCGAGCTGGTTGCGCACGTGCGAGGCGGAGGTGAAGGCCAGCAGCGGGATCGGCGAGCGGTAGCGGGCCAGGCGGCGGGCGGTCTCACCGGACATGGTGAAGGCCACCAGCGCCTTGGCCCCGACGATGGCGCCCACCTCGGCCGCGGCCCTGGCGATGGCCCCGCCGGTGGTCTCCGGGAGGCGGTGCAGGCTGTGGGTGGCCTCCAGCACGGACCGCTCAGCGGCGCTGGCGATGCGGCTCATCGTCTCGACGGACTCGATCGGGTAGGTCCCGACCGAGGTCTCGCCGGAGAGCATGACCGCGTCGGCGCCGTCCATCACGGCGTAGGCGACGTCGGAGGCCTCGGCCCGGGTGGGGCGCGGGGCGCTCATCATCGAGTCCAGCATCTGGGTGGCGACGATGACGGGGCGGGCCTTCTCCCGGCAGAGCTCGATCGCGCGCTTCTGCACGATCGGCACGTCCTCCAGGGGGAGCTCCACGCCGAGGTCGCCGCGGGCGACCATGATGCCGTCGAAGGCCTCGACGATCTCGGGCAGGAGGTCGACCGCCTGCGGCTTCTCGATCTTGGCCAGCAGCGGGAGCCGGACCGCCTCCTGCTCCATGATGTTGCGCACGACGTGGGCGTCGGAGGGCCGGCGCACGAAGGAGAGGGCGATCATGTCGAACCCGGTGCGCAGGGCCCACCGGAGGTCGGCCTCGTCCTTGTCGGTGAGGGCGGGGGCGCTGACGTCGACGCCGGGCAGGTTGAGGCCCTTGTTGTCGGAGATCATGCCGCCGATGACGACCCGGGTGGTGACGCGGGGGCCCTCGACCCGGGTGACCTCGAGGTGGACCCGGCCGTCGTCGACCAGGATGCTGTCGCCGGGGCGGACGTCCTTGTGCAGGCCGAGGTAGGTGGTGGAGACCTGCTCGCGGTCGCCGGGGACGTCTTCGGTGGTGATGGTGAAGACGTCGCCGAAGCCCAGGCGGACGGGGCCGTCCTCGAACCTGCCGACGCGGATCTTGGGTCCCTGCAGGTCGGCGAGCACGCCCACGCCGCGGCCGAGCTCGGCGGCAGCCTCCCTCACTCTGTCGTAGACCTCTTTGTGCAGCTCGTGGCTGCCGTGGCTGAGGTTGAAGCGGGCCACGTCCATGCCGGCGGCGATGAGCTCGCGCAGGCGTTCGGGAGAGGAGGTGGCGGGGCCGAGAGTGCAGACGATTTTCGCGCGACGAGTCACGGGTCCTAGCCTAATTGGTACAGACCACTCGGATGTGACAGTGGTCATAGCGTCGGAGAAATAATCGGTGACATAACGCTACCCCCGGGCTACCGGAGGTGGTGAACCGGCCCCTCCGTGTCCGGGTCGCCCTGTTCGTGCCCTCCGGCGGCGGGCCAGCAGGAGGCAGCCGGCCCAGGAGACGGCCACGAGGACGGCGACGGCGAGACGGGCCAGGTCGGCGTGCCTCTCGGGGTAGACCACCCCTTCGATGTAGTGGTCGATGAAGCCGCCCGGCACGAGCCCCCGCTCCCCCGCCTTGCGCCTGCCCCAGTCCTCGACGACCGTCAGCGGGCACTCGGCCCCGGTGGTGACGGAGAACACTCCCCAGGCGGCGACGGCGAGGTGGGCTCCGATGAGGCGGGGCCAGCGCCAGGCGAGGAACCCGCCGACCGCCATGAAGACGAGGAAGAGGAAGTGCACCACCATCGCGGCTTCCCCGATGAGGAGATACGCCATGGTTCACGATAAGCCGCCCCGGGCACCGGGGCATCCGCGCTTCCGACGCCGGCACCCGGCGGGCGTGGACCGTGCGGGGCCGCGCCCCGGTGAGGCCGGAGGGCGCGACCGGCCCCCGGTGCCGCGGGCCGGCGTGAGGCGGGTCAGTGGTGGTCGACGGCGGCGGCCCGGGCCGCGTCGACGACGCCGCGGCCGTAGAAGCCGTTGCGGGTCTTCCCGCCCTCGCAGGTGTGCCGCTCCTTCGCCTGCTCGTAGCGGTAGACGTACGTGCGGGGCGAGGGGCACGCCTTCCGCGTGGCGCTGGCGTACAGCAGGCGCTCGACGTCGGCGGGGGGCATGGTGAGCTCGTCCCAGCCCGCTCCCTCGCGGAAGCGGCCGGGCTCGCCGAAGCGGCTCACCAGGATCGCGGCGACGCCGGTGGCGTGCGGGGCGGCCATGGAGGTGCCCGCGAGGTACTGGTAGTAGGCGCAGGTCCCGCCCTGGCAGTCGCGCACCACGCTCGTGCTGGTGGGCCTGCCGTCCTTGGCGAGCAGGCCCTGGGCGCGGACGACGTGCTCGGGGACGGCGGCCAGGACCGTCCTGGTGACGTCGAACCCCGCGCCGCCGTCGTACTCGTCGCCGCCGGGCGCCGCCAGGTCGGTCTGCTCGGTGCCGTAGTCGGAGTAGTAGGCCTTGCGCCCGCTCGGGCCGACCGCGGAGACCGAGATGACGCCCTTGGACTCGGCCGGCACGTTGAGGCAGGAGTTGTCGACCTTGCGGACGCGCGCGGCCTCGGCCGGGTAGTCGGGGCTCGTCGTGTCGGTCTTCGGCCGTCCGAGGTCGGTGGAGCCGTTGCCGATGGCGCTGATGAGCGTGACGCCGCGCTTGCGGGCGTAGTCGAGGGCGCGCTGCATGCCGGTGATGACGCCGCGCTGCTCCAGCTGCTCGGCCTTGGAGTCGGCGGGGTTGGCCGCGCAGTTGAACAGCCACGGGTCGACGTAGTAGCTCATGTTGACCACGTCGATGCCGCTGTCGGCGGCGTAGGTGAGCGCGTCGAGGCTGGGCTTGAGGAAGAACAGGCCGGAGTCCTGCCCCGCGCGGAGGTTGACCAGGGTCACGCCGGGGGCGACCCCGGCGATGCCGAGGCCGTTGACCGGGGAGGCGATGGTGCTGGCGACGTGGGTGCCGTGGCCGTCGTCGTCCCAGTCGGCGGGGTCCTTGCAGCCCTTGAACTCGCACGGCCCGTCGAGCTCCGCGCCGGTGGGGTCCTCCGGCAGGTCGGTGACGAAGTTGCGGCTGCGCTCGCGGTCGAAGTTGGGCGCGATGTCGGGGTGCCTGCCGTCGACGCCGGTGTCGATGACGCCCACCAGGACCTTCCGGTCACCGGGGGCGGTGGCGTGGGAGCCGGCGGCGGTGGCGCCGATCATCTTCATGTCCCACTGGCGCCCGGCGAGGGGCTCGGCGCCGGTCTCGCTCCGGGAGAACGCGCCGGCCTCGGGCAAGGACGCGCCCGCCTCCCGGGCCGCGGACCCCGCGGGGCGGGGGCCGGCCGCCGTGCCCCGGGCCGGGGCCGCGGGGCGCGCGGTGGCGGTGGCGGTGGCGGTGGCGGTGGCGGTGGCGGTGCCGATCCTGCGGTCGGAGGAGACGCCCGCGACGGCGGGGTTCCCGCCGAGCTCCTCGACGAAGCGCGCGGCAGAGCCCCCGGCGCCTCCGGCGGCCCTGGCGACGATGTAGCCGAGCTTCGGCTCGGTGGACAGGACCTCGCCGCCGGCCGCGGCGACGGCCCGCAGCGCCCGGGCGTGCCCGCCCGGAGTGTAGAAGACCAGGTGGTCGCGGGCCTGCCCGGTGGAGGCCGCAGAGGCCGTGGCGGAGGCCGTACCGGCGGCCCCCGCGGCGGGGGTGCCCGCCAGGGTGACGGCCGCGGCCAGCACCGCGGCCGTCAGGAGCCCTCTCCCGTGTTCCATTCACCCTCCATGCCCGCAAAGACCTAGAACCAGCATCTTTCAGGCATGTATCGGGTAAAGCAACTCGGCGACCGGCCGGGCCGCGGGGTCCGCGACGGTGTGCGGACCCCGCGGCCCGGGACGTCAGACGAGCGGCCGGGCGGTCGGCGGGATCGCGACCGGCAGAGCCGTCCGCCCGGTGAGGTGGCGGTCGGCCGCCGCGGCGGCCGAGCGGCCCTCGGCGATCGCCCAGACGATCAGCGACTGGCCGCGGCCCATGTCACCGGCCACGAACACGCCCTCGACGGCGGACATGTAGCCCTTGTCGCGGGCGACGTTGCCCCGGGCGTCGTAGAAGCCCTCGCCGCCCTCGGCGGCCAGGTCCGCCAGCAGGGCGCCCTTCTCCGGGCCGGTGAAGCCCATCGCCAGGGTGACCAGCTCGGCCGGGATCTCCCGCTCGGTGCCGGGGATCGGCGCGAAGCCCTTCGCCGGCCCCTCCACCTCGACCAGGCGCAGCGCCCGGACGTTGCCGTCGGCGTCGCCGACGAACTCGGTGGTGGAGACCGCGTAGACGCGGGCCCCCTCGCCGTCGGCCAGCTCCTCGTGGGCGCTCTCCGTCTTGAACAGGATGGGGAACGTGGGCCACGGCTGGCTGCCCGGCCGGGCGGCCGGCGGCTGCGGCATGATCTCCAGCTGGGTCACCGAGGCGGCGCCCTGCCGGATCGCGGTGCCGATGCAGTCGGCGCCGGTGTCGCCGCCGCCGATCACGACGACGTGCTTGCCCTTCGCCGAGATCGGGGACTCGGGGAAGTCGCCCTCCTGGACCCTGTTGGCCGGCGGGAGGTACTCCATCGCCTGGTGGATGCCGCCCAGGTCGCGTCCGGCGACCGGCAGGTCCCGCCACTGGGTCGCGCCCCCGGCCAGGACCACCGCGTCGAACTCCGCGCGCAGCTGCGCGGCGGTGACGTCCACGCCGACGTTCACGCCGGTGCGGAACTCGGTGCCCTCGGCCCGCATCTGCTCCAGCCGCCGGTCGATGTGGCGCTTCTCCATCTTGAACTCGGGGATGCCGTAGCGGAGCAGGCCGCCGATCCGGTCGGCCCGCTCGAAGACCACCACGTCGTGCCCGGCGCGGGTGAGCTGCTGGGCGGCGGCCAGGCCCGCGGGGCCCGAACCGACGACCGCCACCCGCTTGCCGGTCCTGACCGGCGGGACCTGCGGGACGACCCAGCCCTCGTCGAAGGCGCGGTCGATGATCTCGACCTCGACCCGCTTGATCGCGACCGGGTCGGAGTTGATGCCCAGGACGCACGCCGCCTCGCACGGAGCCGGGCACAGGCGGCCGGTGAACTCCGGGAAGTTGTTGGTGGCGTGCAGCCGCTCGATCGCCTCGCGCCAGTCGTCCCGGTAGACCAGGTCGTTCCACTCGGGGATGAGGTTGCCGAGCGGGCAGCCGTTGTGGCAGAACGGGATGCCGCAGTCCATGCAGCGGGACGCCTGCTTCGTCAGCTTCTCGGCGGGGAAGTCCTGGTAGACCTCCCGCCAGTCGCGGATGCGGACGTCCACCGGGCGGCGCGCCGGCAGCTCGCGCCCGTGGTTCAGGAAACCCTTCGGGTCAGCCATCGGTGTTACCCCCCTTATCCCTGGACCGCGGCCGTCATGACCGCCTCGTCGATGTCCCTGCCCTCGAGCCGCGCGGCCTCGGCGGCGCGCAGGACCCGCTTGTAGTCGGTCGGCATGATCTTGCTGAAGCGCGCCGGGTCCCAGTCGGCCAGCAGTTCCCTGGCGACCGGGGAGCCGGTCTCGGTCAGGTGCGCTTCGACGATCCTCCGCAGCTCCTCGGAGTCGGCCTCGCCGAGCGGCTCGATCTCCACCATCTCGCGGTTGACCCGCGCGGGGTCGAGGTCCAGCAGGTAGGCGATGCCGCCGGACATGCCGGCCGCGAAGTTGCGGCCGGTCGGGCCGAGCACGACGACCCGCCCGCCGGTCATGTACTCGCAGCCGTGGTCGCCGACGCCCTCGACGACCGCGGTGGCGCCGGAGTTGCGGACGCAGAACCGCTCGCCCATGACGCCGCGGACGAACGCCTCACCGGAGGTCGCGCCGTACAGGCCGACGTTGCCGGCGATGATGTGGCCGTCGAGCGGGGCGGCCTCGTGCGGCCGGACGATGACCCGGCCGCCGGACAGGCCCTTGCCGAGGTAGTCGTTGGCGTCGCCGGTCAGGCGCAGCGTGATGCCGCGCGGGACGAAGGCGCCGAAGGAGTTGCCCGCCGAGCCGGTGAACCGGACGTCGATGGTGCCGTCGGGCAGGCCGGCTCCGCCGTACCGCTTGGTCACCTCGTGGCCGAGCATGGTGCCGACCGTGCGGTTGACGTTGCGGATGGGCAGGTCCAGCGTGACCGGGGTGCCGTCCGCCAGGGCGCCCTCGGCCAGCTGGATGAGGGTGTTGTCCAGGGCGGCGTCCAGGCCGTGGTCCTGCTCGCGCACCTTGCGCACCGCGGCGCCCTCGGGCAGTTCCGGCTGGTGCAGGATCGGCCCGAGGTCCAGGCCGGCCGCCTTCCAGTGGTCCTCCGCCGAGGCGGTGTCGAGCAGCTCGGCGTGGCCGATGGCCTCCTCCAGCGAGCGGAAGCCCAGCTGGGCGAGGTACTCGCGGATCTCCTCGGCGATGAACTCGAAGAAGTTGACCACGAACTCGGGCCTGCCGGTGAAGCGCCGCCGCAGCTCGGGGTTCTGGGTGGCGACGCCGACCGGGCAGGTGTCCAGGTGGCAGACGCGCATCATGACGCAGCCGGAGACGACCAGCGGCGCGGTGGCGAAGCCGTACTCCTCGGCGCCGAGCAGCGCGGCGATGACCACGTCGCGGCCGGTCTTGAGCTGGCCGTCGACCTGGACCGTGATCCGGTCGCGCAGGCCGTTGAGCAGCAGCGTCTGCTGGGTCTCGGCCAGGCCCAGCTCCCAGGGGGCGCCGGCGTGCTTGAGCGAGGTCAGCGGGGACGCACCGGTGCCGCCGTCGTGGCCGGAGATGAGCACGACGTCGGCGTGGGCCTTGCTCACGCCCGCCGCGACCGTGCCGACGCCGACCTCGGCCACGAGCTTGACGTGCACGCGGGCGACCGGGTTGGCGTTCTTCAGGTCGTGGATGAGCTGGGCGAGGTCCTCGATGGAGTAGATGTCGTGGTGCGGCGGCGGCGAGATGAGGCCGACGCCGGGGGTGGAGTGCCGGGTCTTGGCGATCCACGGGTAGACCTTGTGGCCGGGCAGCTGGCCGCCCTCGCCGGGCTTGGCGCCCTGGGCCATCTTGATCTGGATGTCGTCGGCGTTGACGAGGTACTCGCTGGTGACGCCGAAGCGGCCGGAGGCCACCTGCTTGATCGAGGAGCGGCGGGCCGGGTCGTAGAGGCGCTCGGGGTCCTCGCCGCCCTCGCCGGTGTTGGACTTGCCGCCCAGCCGGTTCATGGCGATCGCCAGGGTCTCGTGCGCCTCGGCGGAGATGGAGCCGTACGACATCGCGCCGGTGGAGAACCGCTTGACGATCTCGCTGACCGGCTCGACCTCGTCGATGGGGACCGGCTCGCGTACACCGTCCCTGAACCTGAACAGCCCGCGCAGCGTCATCAGCCGCTCCGCCTGGGAGTCCACGAGGCCCGTGTACTCCTTGAAGATCTCGTAGCGGCGGGTGCGGGTGGCGTGCTGCAGCTTGAAGACGGTCTCGGGGTTGAACAGGTGCGGCTCGCCCTCGCGGCGCCACTGGTACTCGCCGCCGACCTCCAGCCGGCGGTGGGCGTTCTCCACGCGCGGGTAGGCCCGCAGGTGCCGCTCGGCGGTCTCGCGCGCCAGGACGTCGAAGCCGACGCCGCCCAGGCGGGAGGTGGTCCCGGCGAAGCAGGTGTCGACGACCTCCCGGCCGAGCCCGAGCGCCTCGAAGATCTGCGCGCCGGTGTAGGAGGCGACGGTGGACACGCCCATCTTGGACATGACCTTCAGCACGCCCTTGCCGTACGCCTTGATCAGGTTGCGCACGGCCTTGTGCCGGTCGACCTTCAGCACGCCGGTGTCGACCATGTCCTCGACGGTCTCGATGGCGAGGTAGGGGTTGACCGCGCCGGCACCGTACCCGATCAGCAGCGCCATGTGGTGGCACTCGCGGGCCTCGCCGGTCTCGATGACCAGGCCCACCCGGGTCCGGGTCTTCTCGGCGATCAGGTGGTGGTGGACCGCGCCGGTGAGCATCAGCGACGGGATCGGGGCGAGCTCCGCGGAGGAGCCCCGGTCGGACAGCACGATGATCCGCGCGCCGCCGGCGATGGCCGCCGACACCTCGGCCCGGATCTCCGTCAGGCGCCGGACCAGCGCCCGGCCGCCGCCCGCGACCTCGTACAGGCCGGAGACGACGTACGGCTGGAAGCCGGGGAGGGCGCCCTCGTCGTTGATGTGGATGATCTTGGCGAGCTCGTCGTTGTCGATCACCGGGTACGGCAGGACCAGCTGGCGGCAGGAGGCCGGGCCCGGGTCGAGCAGGTTGCCCTCGGGGCCGATGGTGCTGGCCAGGGAGGTGACGAGCTCCTCGCGGATGGCGTCCAGCGGCGGGTTGGTCACCTGCGCGAACAGCTGGCTGAAGTAGTCGAACAGCAGCCGGGGCTTCTCGCTGAGCACGGCGACGGGGGTGTCGGTGCCCATCGAGCCGATCGGCTCGGCGCCCGTCCTCGCCATCGGCGACAGGATGATCCGCAGCTCCTCCTCGGTGTAGCCGAAGGTCTGCTGCCGCTTGACGAGCGCCTCGTGGGTCGGGATCTCGCGGGAGCGGGCGGGCAGCTCCTCGAAGCGGACCAGGCCGGCGTGGAGCCACTCGGCGTAGGGCAGCTCGGCGGCGAGCTCCGCCTTGATCTCGTCGTCCTCGATGATCTTGCCGCGGGCGGTGTCGATCAGGAACATCCGGCCCGGCTGCAGGCGGCCCTTGCGGACCACCCGCTCGGGCTCGATGTCGAGCACACCGGCCTCGGAGGCCAGCACGACGAGGCCGTCGTCGGTGACCCAGAACCGGCCGGGGCGCAGACCGTTGCGGTCGAGGACCGCGCCGACCAGCGTGCCGTCGGAGAAGGTGATCGAGGCCGGGCCGTCCCAGGCCTCCATCAGCGAGGAGTGGAACTCGTAGAACGCCCGCCGCGCGGGGTCCATCTCGGTGTGGTTCTCCCACGCCTCGGGGATCATCATCAGCACCGCGTGCGGCAGCGTGCGGCCGGCGAGGTGGAGCAGCTCCAGCGCCTCGTCGAAGGAACCGGTGTCGGAGCTGTCGGGGTCGCAGATGGGGAAGAGCCGCGCCAGGTCGCCGGGGAGGTTGGCGGTCTCCAGCATCGCCTCGCGGGCGCGCATCCAGTTGCGGTTGCCCTTGACCGTGTTGATCTCGCCGTTGTGGGCGACGTAGCGGTAGGGGTGCGCCAGCGGCCACGACGGGAACGTGTTGGTGGAGAAGCGCGAGTGGACCAGGGAGATCGCGGTCTCGTAGCGCTCGTCGCTCAGGTCGGGGAAGAACGGCTCGACCTGGCCGGGGGTGAGCATGCCCTTGTAGACGATCGTCCGCGACGACAGCGAGGGGAAGTAGACGTCCGCCTCGTGCTCGGCCCGCTTGCGCAGGCAGAAGGCCGGCCGGTCGAGCTCCAGGCCGGACTCGCCGCCCGGGGACGACACGAAGAGCTGGCGGAAGAACGGCATCACCGCGCGGGCGCTGGGGCCCGGGAGGGTCCGGTCGACCGGGACGTCGCGCCAGCCGAGGACGGTCAGGCCCTCCTCCGCGGCGATCTCCTCGATCATCCGCTCGGCGGTCGCGCGCGCCTCGGCGTCGACCGGCAGGAAGGCCGTGCCGGCGGCGTAGGAACCCGCGGGGGGCAGCTCGCGGACACCGGCCTCGGCGGCCACCGCGCGCAGGAACGTGTCAGGAATCTGCGTCAGGATCCCGGCACCGTCACCGGTGTCCGGTTCGCTACCCTGGGCCCCCCGGTGATCGAGATTGCACAGCGCCGTCAGAGCCTTGGCGACGATGTCGTGGCTGCGTCGTCCGGCCACGTCCGCGACCATGGCGACACCGCAGGCGTCGTGCTCGTGCGCGGGGTCGTAGAGGCCCTGGGGCTCGGGAAAACCGAGGTGGGCAGCAGGCATCGAATCCCTCCCGTCGTCTTCTTCTGCTTCGTGTGGAAACAAGCAAAGGGACGACGTTGGCCCTGCTGCGTGGTGAGTAGAGGTTACCGTACCCTGTCGGAAACCTCCCTACCCGGCCCTGGACGCAGCTATTTGACGCTGCTTCGTCCATTTCGCCGGACGGGCAGGCCGGAGGCCGTGCCCCTCCCGGCCGGAGAGCGGTGGTCCGGGCCTCTGCCGCCCCGCGCCCCGCGCCACCGGCCGCCGGACGGGCGTTCCTCTAGGGTTGGGCCCATGAACGGGATCGAGGGGCTTCTCCGGCACGCGGGCGTGGACGGCAGGCGGCTGCGGACGGCGCTGGCGCTGCTCGGCGACGGCAGGTGGTGGACGCTGGCCGCCCTGGTCCGCGAGACCGCGACGTCCCGGCGGGCGATCGAGGCCCTGCTCCGCGAGGCCGAGGCCGAGGCCCGCCTGGAGCGCTCCGGCGACCGGTTCCGGCTCCGCGAGCCGCTCCCCGGCCTGTCCGCCGCCCCGCACGGCCCCGCCGACCCGGTGGCCCACCTGCTCGGCGGGCACGCCGATCTCCTGGCCCGGATGGAGGAGCTGGTCGCCAAGGCCCCCCGGGGCCGCCAGGCGCTGGACCACGTGGCCGCGACCGCCGACACCGTGGTCCGGCGGGCGCTGCTGATGGACGCCCGGTTCTGGCTGCCCGGGGCGCGGATCCTGTGCGTGGGCGACCACGACCTGACCTCGCTGGCGACCGCGCTGCTGCGCCCGGACGCCGAGGTGGCCGTGGTGGACGTCGACGAGCGCATCCTCGCCTACATCGCCGAGCAGGCCGAGCGGCTCGGGGTGGACGTCCGCACCCGCTGGGCCGACCTGCGCCTGGGACTGCCCGCCTCCGTGCAGGGCTGGGCCGACCTGGCCGTCACCGACCCGCCGTACACGCCGGAGGGCATCGGCCTGTTCGCCGCCCGCGCCGTCGAGGGGATCGCCGACCGGGAGCACGGCCGCATCCTGCTGGCGTACGGCGCCGGCGAGCGCACCCCGGCGCTGGCGCTGAAGGTCCAGCACGCGCTCTCGGCCCTCAACCTGGTCAGCGAGGCGATCTACCCGGACTTCAACCGCTACCACGGCGCCGAGGCCATCGGCTCGGCCGCCGATCTGTACCTCCTGCGCCCCACGACGAAGACGTGGCCCGCCGTGGCCGCCCGCGTCGACGGGCTCGGCGCGGCCATCTACACCCACGGCCCCCAGTCCGTCGAGTCCCGGCCCGCCGACGTCGCCCCCGACCTGACCCCGGAGGGGCCCGCGGGGTTCTCCCCCGCCGTGCTCGTCGGGGAGTGGCCGCGGGACACGCTGCCGCGGATTCCCCGGGCCCGGCTCTCGACCTGGCTCGCCAAGCCGTACGCCGCCGACCCCGCCGAGGTCGCGGTGGCCGTGCCGGCCGGGATGGAGTCCGTGCTCCCCCGCCTCCTCCTCGCCACCCGGGCCCGCCGCGTCCGGGCCTGGACGGCCGCGCCCTCGGGGGACCTGCCCGCCGGGCCGCTGTCCTGCGTCTACGAGCTGACCGTGACGGGCCGGACCGTCGACGCCGTACGGCGTCCGCTCCCCGAGTCCGCGCAGGAGCGGGTCCTGCGCCGGATCCTCGACAACTCCCACGGCAAGCTCGCCAACACCTGGCGCGAGGCCCTCATCAGGGAGCGGGGCGAGTTGACCAAGAAGCAGGCGAAGGCCGTCGTCGCGGAGGCCGCCCCCTGGTCCGCGGACGTCACCGTGCTGGAGCTGCCCGCCTGCCGCCTGGCGGAGCTGCCCGCCGCGGTGGCGGCCTCCCTCGCCGCACCGGCCGCCGACGGACCAGCGCTGAGACCGCCGACGGACCAGCGCTGAGACCGCCGACGGACCAGCGCTGAGACCGCCGACGGACCAGCGCTGAGACCGCCGACGGCCCCGCAGGCGGGACGAGAAGATCAGACCAGCCGCCGCTGGACCGCGAAGCCGAGGCCGTCGACGGCCAGCTGCGGGTGGGTCAGGTCCACCCCGGCCCCCGGTCCCGCGGGCGCGACCCAGCTCACGGTGACGTAGTGGCCCAGCGCCCTGGCCTGGGCCCAGCCCCGGGCGCCGTCGAACGCCCCGGGGAGGCCGGGCGCCGGCCGGACGAACCCGTCGCCGCCGAGCGCGGTGACGAGCCGGTCGGCGGCGGCGGAGTCCGCCAGGTTGAAGATGAGGAACTGCCCGGCGATCCGGCCGTCCGCCGAGGTGTAGCCGGCCCGCAGTGCCTGGGTGCATCCGGCGACGGCCGCCTCGGCGCTCCCCCACACGGCCGAGGCGCAGTCGGCCAGGGACTCGGGGCTCCCGCCCGTCAGCGTGATCCCGCCGGAGGCGACCTGCCCGGCGGGGAAGACCTCGGCGGCGGTCAGCGGCTCCGGGTCGAGCGCGCGGGTGGCGATCGGGGCGTAGTGGGCGGTGTTCAGCTCGCTCCGGAAGGTCGACGGCCGCACACCGGCCTCCTCGCGCAGCAACCACCAGGACGCCGTCCCGGCGGCGGCGACGACGGCTGCGGCGGCCACGGCGATCCACTTGCGCATGGGCACCGAGCTTACCGGGGTGCAGGCGGCCTCGGCGGCGGTCCGGGCGGCGCCTCCGGACCGGGCCGCCGGCGGGCCCGGCCGTTCGCCATGCCGGCGAGAGGCCGGCGCCACCGCGACCGCTGCGACGAGGGGCCGGGCCACCGCGACGACCCGCCGTCAGGAAGCAGGCGCCACCGCGACGACCCGCCGGAACACGGCCTTCTCCGCGCCCCTGACCGCCAGGGACAGGGAGACGAAGTCGTCCTTGGCGTCGGGTTCGGCGCCGTCCGCGCGCCCGATCCAGACCAGCCCGGCGTAGTGCCCCATGGCGTGGCCGCTGCCCTCGCTGTGCCCGTCCGCCGTGAAGAGCGGCCGGGCCGGATCCACCGGCCGGACCCAGCCGCCCCGGTGCAGGGTGGCCAGAGAACTCACCAGCCCGTCGGCGGAGGAGGCGTCCCGGAGCTTGAACAGGGTGTACTGGGCGACGTAGCGCCGGTCCGCGCTGGTGTAGGTCCCCCGCAGAGCCTGGGTGCACCCCGCCTGGGCCAGCCGGTCCGCCAGCGCCCGTCCCCACACCGCGTCGGCGCAGGCGGCGTCGAGCTTGGTGCCCGTCAGCCTCAGCGTGATCCGCCCCTCCGTCAGGGTCTTCTCGGCGAAGACGTCCTTCAGGGGCAGCAGCAGGGGGTCGGCCTTGCTCTGCGCGATCGGTGCGAACACCTTCGAGGAGGCCCAGCCCCGGTAGGCGGCGGGCCTGGGCTGGGACGCGGCGGTCCCGGTGTCGGCTGCGGGCGGCTCGGGCACGTAGTCGTTGCCGATGGCGGCGATCGCGAGCAGCAGCGCGCCGACGGCCGCCGCCGCGGCCGCCGTCCAGGCGCCGCCCAGCACCAGCTTCTGCTGGACGGGGCTCAGGCCCCAGGCCTCCAGCCGACCGAGGATCCCCTCCGGTTCCTCGGCGGAGTCGCGTCCCGGGGACGGCTTGGCGGACCGCTTCGCCGAGCGCCTCGCGGAGGCGCGCCGCCCGGAGGAGCGTTCGGCGGCGCCGGACTCGGCGGCACCGCCCGCTGCGGGGGCCCGCTCGCCCGCACCGCTCTCGGAGGCGGGGCGCTCAGGACCGAGAGCCGCCTCGGGGAAGCGCTCGGTGAAGGCCCGCCCGGCGGGGGCGGGCTCCGCGGGGACGCCTCCGGTGGCGGGGCGCCGCTCCGCCGGATAGGAACCGGCCGGGGAGTACGACCCGGCCGGCGGGAACGGCTCCCCCTGCGGGAACGCGATGGCCGGAGGGGACTGCTCCGCGGAAGGCGCCGGAGGGCGCTGCCCGGCGGGAGGGTGTTCGGCGGGGGCGCGGCGGCCGGAGGCGCGGCGGCGCTTGCGGCCGGGAGCCGGAGTCGTCACAGTGCCATCCCCCCCAGGAGGTTGCCCAGGCCGAACGTCAGCGCCGCGGCGACCGAGCCCACCGCGAACTGGCGCAGCCCGCTGTACCACCAGTTGCGCGCGGTGACCCGCGAGACCAGGACACCCGCGCCGAACAGGGCCAGGCAGGAGACCGCCGCCGAGGCCACCAGGCTGGTGACCCCCAGGAGGTACGGCAGGAGCGGCAGGAGCGCGCCCACGGTGAAGGCCAGGAACGACGAGACGGCGGCGACCCACGGTGACGGCAGGTCGTCCGGGACGACGCCCAGCTCGGCGCGGGTGTGCACCACCAACGCCCTGCCGGGGTCGCGTGAGACCTGCCGGGCCACCTGTGCGGCGAGATCGGGGGCGACCCCCTGCGCCTCGTACATCTGCGCGAGCTCCTCCTCCTCGGCCTCGGGATGGCGCTGGAGCTCGCGCCGCTCGACGTCGATCTCGGCGAGGGCGAGCTCCCGCTGGCTGGCCACGGAGACGTACTCCCCTCCCGCCATGGAGAACGCGCCCGCCGCCAGTCCGGCGATCCCGGCCAGGATGACGACCCCCGTGTCGTCGCTGCCGCCAGCCACCCCCGCGATGAGGGCGAAGTTGGAGACGAGCCCGTCCATCACGCCGAACACCGACGGCCGGAGCCAGCCGCCGTTGACGTCGCGGTGCTCGTGGTGGATCTCGGCGCGCTTGCGCGAGCCGTCGCCGCTCACGATTTCTCTTTCTCCCGGCCGGCCTCCCCGCCGGGCTCCCCGGCCGCCTCCTCGGCGGCGGTGCTGCCGGTGGTGGCGCTGCCGGTGGTGGCCGACGCCGCCGGGGATCTTTCGGGCTCCTGCGTCCCGCCGCTCTCCTCGTCCTCGTCGGCCTGGTCGGACGGGTGCGCCGGGTCGACCGGGTCCTCCGGATCGCCGGACCCGTCCCGCTCTCCGGGCGCCGCGGCCGCGGGATCGGCCCGCTCCACCGGATCATCGGCGGAACCCCCGTCCTCGTCGGCCTCGTCGGCCTGGTCGGACGGGTGCGCCGGCTCCCCACCGGTCACCGCGGCCTCCGCGCCCGCTCCGGTCCCGGTGCCCACCAGCTCCTCGCCGGTCCTGTTCCTGGCCCACCAGAAGTAGGCGAGCGCGGCGATGAACAGGACGATCGAGGTCCACTGGTTGAGCCGCAGGCCCAGGATGTGGTGGGCGGTGTCGACCCGCAGGCCCTCGATCCAGAAGCGGCCGACGGTGTAGCCCGCCACGTAGAGCGCGAACACCCGGCCGTGCCGGAGGGCGAACCTCCGGCCCGCCCAGATCAGCACGAGGGCCAGGCCCAGGTCCCAGATCGACTCGTACAGGAACGTGGGGTGGTAGGTGTCCTCGCCCGGCACCGTGCCCTGCTTGTCGGGGTCGATCTCCAGGCCCCACGGCAGGTCGGTGGGGCTGCCGAACAGCTCCTGGTTGAAGTAGTTGCCCCAGCGCCCGATGGCCTGGGCCACCGCGATGCCGGGGGCGACGGTGTCGGCCACGGCGGACAGGGAGATCCCCCGGCCGCGGCAGCCGAACCACACGCCCAGGGCGCCGAGCGCGACGGCGCCCCAGATGCCCAGCCCGCCCTTCCAGATGAACAGCGCCTCGATCGGCTCGTTGGGCGCGTCCGGCGCGAAGTAGAGCTGCCAGTCGGTGATGACGTGGTAGAGGCGCCCGCCGACCAGGCCGAACGGCACGGCCCAGACGGCGAGGTCCACCATCGTGCCGGGCTCGCCGCCACGGGCGCGCCAGCGGCGTTCGCTCATGATGACGGCGACGATGACGCCGAGCACGATGCACAGTGCGTAGGCCCGGATCGGGATTACGCCGAGGTGCCAGACCCCTTGGGAGGGGCTGGGAATCGAGGCGAGGGGCATGTCAGGTGACGTTACCGTGTCACGCGCTACTTGGCGGCATCGAGGATCGCCTGGCGCAGCTGCGACGGGTTGAACGCCTCGTTGCCGAGCGCCGTCCCGTTGAGCTTCAGCGTCGGCGTCCCCTGGATCTGCGCGCTCTCGATCTGCGCGTTCGAGTAGTCGGCGTGCGCCTTGGCGTGCTGCTGCGAGGTGACGCACTGCTCGAAGCCCGGGGCGGTGACCCCGGCCTCCTTGCCCCACTCGACCAGTTCGTCGGTCTTGAAGCCCTCGACCGTCTCCGGGGGCTGCTCCTCGAAGAGCTTGTCGTGGTAGGCCATCCACTGCCTGCCGTCGGGCACGCAGCGGGCCGCGGCCCCGGCGCGGACGGAGTTGTCCCGGACGACGCCCTCACCGAAGATCGTGATGGGGTGGTAGACCACCTTGACCTTGCCCTCGGCCGCCAGGTTCTTGACGGTCGGGCCGCTGGTCCTGTCCAGTTCCGCGCAGATCGGGCACTGGAAGTCCTCGTAGACGTCCAGCACCGGCTTGTCCACGCCGGCCTTGGCCATGACGACCGAACCGTCGCTCTGGACGGTGATCGGAGCCAGCGCCGTCGTGGTCTCCTCGGACTGACCGCTCTGGATGGAGTACCACCAGCCCGCCCCGACGGCGGCCAGCGCGACGACCACCACGGTCGCGATGGTCGTCATGCGCTTGCGCTGCTCCTGCTTCCGCTCCGCCTCGCGCTGCGCCTTGATCCGGTCACGGGCCGACTGGTCCCGTGCGGCCTTGCCCATCAGTGGTTCTCCTTCTGCAGGGGTTCGCCGTCGTCGCCCTCGATGCCGTCGCCCTCGGCGTCGTCTGCGTCGTCTGCGTCGTCGGTGTCATCGGTGTCATCGGTGTCGTACGAATCGGCCTCCCGCGCGGAGGTGACCCCGAGCACGGAGTCCAGCGCGAACCGGCCCGGCGGGAACCAGGCGATGACCACGCCGAGCGCGAACAGGCCGAAGTCCCGCAGGATGTCGACGAGGTAGCTGGGCTCCACGCCGGCCGCGAGCTGGCCGCCGCCGCCGAAGCAGCCGCAGTCGATCCGCAGCCCGCGCGCCCAGGCGGAGGCGATGCCGATCACGAAGGCCAGCATGAGCAGCGCGGAGATGACTCCCGCGGCCCGGGTGAGCAGCCCGACGACCAGCAGCACCCCGACGACGATCTCCATGATGGGCAGGCCGTAGCCGACCACCGTGGCGAGCGATTCCGGAAGCAGGTCGTACGCCTTGACCGCCTGGACCGACAGGACAGGCGTGCCGATCTTCCCCCAACCAGCGACGATCAGCACGCCTCCCAGCACGAGCCGCGAGGCGGTCGTCACCCAGGGTAGCGCCGAACGGACGGCACGCGGCCCTGGGGACGCGGTCTTGTCAGAAGTCACGAGCACCATCGTCTCCTATTCCCGGTTCCGCCGTGACGGTCCTCCACGGATCTTCCGGATGTCCCGAGAAAGCCCATCATGAGCTCCATAAGCACTGTATAAGTCCTGGACATCGCCTTGATCACGGGCCCTGCCCCGGGCATCTCCGGTCCGGGCCGGCGATCGGGACCCGGTGGGTCCAGGCGCCCCGGCCTCCCGTCCGGGAGGCGCCGGACGCGCTGCGCCGGACCAGGAGGTTCCGAGTACGCCGGTGCCGGACGAGCCGCGCCGGACACGGAAAAGCGGCCGTCCCGGCGGACGGCCGCTCTTGGGGGCCGGAGACTCCCGGACGGGTCAGGCGCGCACGCCCGCCGCGAGTTCGGCGCCGAGCTCGCGGACCGCCGCCAGACCCGAGGTCTCGTCGGCGGCGTCCAGGAGGCGGCGGATGAACGCCGAACCCACGATCACGCCGTCGGCGTAGGCCGCGACCTCCGCGGCCTGCCTGCCGTTGCCGACTCCCAGCCCCACGCAGACCGGCAGGTCGGTGTGGGCGCGGGTCCGCTCGACCAGGCCTTGCGCCGACGAGCTGACCGACTCGCGGGCACCGGTGACGCCCATCAGCGAGGCCGCGTAGACGAAGCCGGTGCAGCACTCGACGACGGCCTTGATGCGCGCGTCGGTGGAGCTGGGCGCGACCAGGAAGACGGTGTCGATCCCGGCGGCGGCACTGGCCTCCCGCCAGGGACCGGCCTCCTCCGGGGTCAGGTCCGGGGTGATGGTGCCCACGCCGCCCGCGCTCGCCAGGTCACGGGCGAACCGCTCGGCCCCGTAGCGGTCGATCGGGTTCCAGTAGGTCATGACGAGGGTGGCCGCACCGGTCTTGGCCACGCCCTCGACCGTGCGCAGCACGTCGGCGATGCGGGTGCCGTTGCTCAGCGCCCGGTGCACCGCGTCCTGGATGGTCGGACCGTCCATGAGCGGGTCGGAGTAGGGCAGGCCGATCTCGATCACGTCGCAGCCCGCCTCCACCATGGCGGTGGCGGCCGCGATCGCGCCGTCCTTCGTCGGGAATCCGGCGGGGAGGTATCCGACGAGGGCTGCGCGGTCGTCCGCCTTCGCCTTGGCGAACACCGTCTGGAGAGTCGTCATGTTGGGTTCCGTTGCGGATCGGGGCCTTGGGCCCCCTCCGGACCTGGCCGGAGGGGAGGCGAGGCGGTCGTCAGAGGTCGAAGTACTTCATGGCGGTGCCCATGTCCTTGTCGCCGCGGCCCGAGAGGTTGACCAGGATGGTCGCCTCGGGACCCAGCTCGCGGCCGAGCTTGAGGGCCCCGGCCAGGGCGTGGGAGGACTCGATCGCCGGGATGATGCCCTCGGTGCGGGCCAGGAGCGCGAAGGCCTCCATCGCCTCGGCGTCGGTGACGCCGTGGTAGACGGCGCGCCCGCTGTCCTTCAGCCAGGCGTGCTCGGGGCCGACGCCGGGATAGTCGAGCCCGGCGGAGATCGAGTGCGACTCGATCGTCTGCCCCTCCTCGTCCTGCAGGACGTAGGTGCGCGAGCCGTGCAGCACGCCGACCGAGCCCTCGGTGAGCGTGAGCGCGTGCTCGCCGGTCTCCAGGCCCCGGCCTCCGGCCTCGTAGCCGTGCAGCGCGACGCCGGAGTCCTCGATGAAGGCGTGGAAGATGCCGATCGCGTTCGAGCCGCCGCCGACGGCCGCGCAGACGGCGTCCGGCAGGGCGCCGGTCAGCTCCAGCATCTGGCGGCGGGCCTCGACCCCGATGATGCGGGCGAAGTCGCGCACGATCTCGGGGAACGGGTGCGGCCCGGCGATCGTGCCGAACAGGTAGTGGGTGCGGTCGACGTTGGTGACCCAGTCGCGGAACGCCTCGTTGATCGCGTCCTTGAGGGTCTGGCTGCCGTTGGTGACCGGGACGACCGTGGCACCGAGCAGCTTCATCCGCGCCACGTTCAGCGCCTGGCGCTCGCAGTCGACGGCGCCCATGTAGATGACGCACTCCAGGCCCATCAGGGCGGCGGCGGTCGCGGTGGCGACGCCGTGCTGACCGGCACCGGTCTCGGCGATCACCCGTGTCTTGCCCAGGCGCTTGGTGAGCAGGGCCTGGCCGAGCACATTGTTGATCTTGTGTGCGCCGGTGTGGGTCAGGTCCTCGCGCTTGAGGATGATCCGGGCGCCGCCCGCCTGCTCGGCGAAGCGCGGCACCTCGGTGAGGGTGGTCGGCCGTCCGGCGTAGGTGCGCAGCAGATGGTCGAACTCGCGCAGGAATGCGGGGTCGTTCCTCGCCCGGTCGTACTCGGCGGCGACCTCGTCCAGCGCCGGGATGAGCGCCTCGGGCACGTAGCGGCCGCCGAAGATGCCGAACTTGCCCTGGGCGTCCGGGTCGTCGCCGTGGACGCCGTGGCCTGCCAGGTCCGCCGCGGTGAGGATGGGCTCTTGCGTCGCTGTCACTTGTCTTACTGCCCCTCGGGTCGGGATGCGGGGTGGGCTCCGGCGGTGACCAGGTCCACGACGGCGGCCCGGGGGTCCTTGCCGGTCACCAGGCTCTCCCCGACCAGGACGGCGTCGGCGCCGGCCCGGGCGTAGGCGAGCAGGTCGTGGGGGCCGCGCACACCCGATTCGGCGATCTTGATGATGCCGTCGGGGATCTCCGGCGCCAGCTTGGCGAACACCTCTCGGTCGACCTCGAGGGTCTTGAGGTTGCGCGCGTTGATGCCGATGATCCGGGCTCCGGCGTCCAGCGCCCGGTCGAGCTCCTCGGCGGTGTGCACCTCCACCAGCGGGGCCAGCCCGATCGACTCGGCCCGCTCGATGAGGGAGACCAGTGCGTTCTGGTCCAGCGCGGCCACGATCAGCAGCGCCAGGTCGGCACCGTGGGCGCGGGCCTCCCAGAGCTGGTAGGAGGTGACGATGAAGTCCTTGCGCAGCACCGGGATGTCGACGACGGCGCGCACCGCGGCCAGGTCGTCGAGGCTGCCGCCGAAGCGGCGCTTCTCGGTCAGCACGCTGATGACGTGCGCGCCGCCGGCCTCGTAGTCGGCGGCCAGGGCGGCCGGGTCGGCGATCGCGGCCAGCGCGCCCTTCGAGGGGCTGGAGCGCTTCACCTCCGCGATGACGGCCACCTGGTCCCCGCCGAGCGCCTTGTAGGCGTCGCGGGGCGCCGGCGCCCGCTCGGCCCGCGCCTTGAGCTCGGACAGGGCCACGGCCTGCTGCCGCTCGGCCAGATCGGCGCGGACGCCGTCGATGATCTCGTCCAGAACGCTCATGAGGCCTCCCCGTGAAGCCCGGAGGCCACGTTCGTGATCATCCCTGCACCCGTGGTCCGCTGGCTCACCGGGCCTCCTCCGTCGCCCTCGTTCGCAAGCTGCTGCGTCTGGTGGTTCGCTCGCTCCGCTCGCTCACGGGTCAGGTCCCTCCCGATCGATTGCCCTTGTCCTGCCGATGCTATCGGCCTTGCCGAGGTCACCCCGCCACTGGGTGACGGGCGTGGTCGCTATGGCGCCAGGAAGTCCCCGAAAGGCAGATTTCGTCCTATCCAAAAAACGATCATCACGCCGAGCAGCCACCACGCGTGCGCGGGACGGAGCCGCCCGGCGTCGAACGGCAGGCCCTGCCAGGACCGCACCGCCCAGCGCGCCCAGAGCGCGGCCAGGAGCGGCACCGCGGCCACGAGGAGCGGGTTGAGGCCGAGGGCCGCGGCGGGATCGCCGTGGGCGAGCGCGTGCACGGCCCGCAGGCCGCCGCAGCCGGGGCAGTAGAGCCCCGTCAGCACCAGGAAGGGGCAGGAGGGGTAGTGGCCGGGCTCGTTCGGGTCGACCGCGCCCACCAGGGCGACCGCGGTCCCCGCCGCCAGCGCCGCGCCCAGGGGCGCCGCCAGGGCCCGCGCTCCGGACCGCCTCGCGCCCGCCGTCTCCTCCGTCACCCCGCCCCGGCCTCCCCGCCGTCCCGGCCCGCCCGGGTCCTCCGCCGGTGGCCGTCCGTCACCCGGTCACGATACTCAACGCGCACGGGGACGCCCGTCAGCACACGCGGGTGTCCGTACACGGGGGTGTTCCGTCAGAGGCCGTAACCCGAGGTTGCGGCGACTCCCAGCCCCCACCAGCCGAGCATCAGCGCGAAGGCGAGCAGGAGGAGCCACCCGGCGATGCCGAAATAGGACAGGATCAGGCCGGCGATGCCCAGGCCGCGCCCCTCCTCGCCCGTCCGCTTGATCTGGTTCAGCGAGACGTGCCCGAGCACGATGCCCACGAGCGAGGTGACGCCGCAGGTGAAGAGCCCGATGATGCCCATGATCAGCGAGGCGATGGCCATGCCGTTGTTCCCGCGGGGCGGAGGCGGTCCGCCGTAGCCGTAGGGGTCGTAGCCTCCTCCGGGCGGCGGTCCGCCGTAGCCGCCGGGAGGCCCGTATCCTCCGGGGGGTCCGTAACCGCCCGACTGATTCCCGTAGCTCATGAATCACTCCCATTTATCCGAGTTGCGGGCGGCAGCCTAGCGACAACGTACCTGTTCCAGGCCGGTACGGCCGTCCTGTGGGCAAGTTGTGATCCGGTGATCGGGACGATCCGGACGGCCCGGGTCAGCGCTCCCCGCGCACGGGCTCGCCGGCCGGGTCCCGGCCGGCGCCGGCGGACGGTCCCCCGACCGGGTCCCCGGACGCCTCGTCGGCCGGGTCGCCGGACGGGCCACCGAACCGGCCGTCCGCAGGATCGCCGGCCGGGTCGGCGGTCGGGTCGGCCCCGCGGTCGATCGCGTCCCACAGCGCCCGCTCGGTGACCGGGCCCGCGGCGGGGTCCGCCGTACCGGGCGCCGGGCGGTCGTACCGGCCGGACATACCGGGCCAGCCGGGCCCTCGCAGCGCGGCCGCCACGCCGGCGACCAGCAGCACCAGCCCGCCCGCCGCCGCGACCGCGGGCCATGCCCAGCGGACCGCGAAGGCGTCGAGGGCGATGTCGCCTCCCGCGGCCGCGGCCCTGGCCAGGTTCGCCTCCATCGCCGCGGCCAGCGCGCCGCGACCGGTCCCGTCCCGGACACCGGCGAGCACGCCCAGCCCGCAGAGCGCGATCACCGCGCCGACCGCCCGGCGCGCCCGGCCGCTCGTGGCGAGCACGGCGACCACCGCCGCGAGCGCGGCCAGCGCCACCGGACTCAGGAAGGGCACGATCCCGGAGCCCGTCAGGACGGGCGGCCCGGAGCCCTCCGCCCCGGCCCCGCCGGAACCGAGCACGGCCCACTCGCGCCCGGCGGCCAGCAGCACCGCCCCGGCCCCGGCCGCGCAGGCCGGCACCCAGGTCCACAGCTCCCGCCCGGCGTTCACGCCGGGGCCACCGTCAGCTCGTCCGCGTCGAAGCAGGTGCGGTCGCCGGTGTGGCACGCCGCGCCCACCTGGTCGACCTTGAGCAGGATCGTGTCCCCGTCGCAGTCCAGGGCCGCGGACTTGACGTGCTGGACGTGGCCGGAGGTGTCGCCCTTGACCCAGTAGGAACCGCGGCTGCGCGACCAGTAGGTGGCCCGGCCGGTGGTGAGCGTGCGGTGCAGGGCCTCGTCGTCCATCCAGGCGAGCATCAGCACCTCGCCGGTGTCGTACTGCTGGACGACGGCGGGCACCAGCCCGTCGGCGGTGCGCTTCAGCCGGGCGGCGATGGCGGGGTCAAGGGACATGCGGCAATTGTGCCGCAGCCGGGAGCGTGCGGCGGCCCGCACGCTCCCGGCGGACGGCCCGTCCGCCGTGCCGGGGCGGCCGGCCGCCCGCCCGCCGGGGCGGGGCGTCCGCCTAGCGCACGCGGTCGTCGTCCAGCACGTCGGCGGCCTTGACCACGATCTTCGGGTCGGGGGTCCCGACGATCTCGTGGTCCTTGTTCTCGTACTCGAACAGGCTCAGCACGTGCCGCATGGCCTCGATCCTGGCCCGCTTCTTGTCGTTGCTCTTGACCACCGTCCACGGCGCCTCGTCCGTGTCGGTGTGCAGGAACATGTCCTCCTTGGCCTCGGTGTACTCGTCCCACTTGTCCAGCGACTCCAGGTCCATCGGCGAGAGCTTCCACTGCCGGACCGGGTCGACCTGGCGGATCAGGAAGCGGGTCCGCTGCTCCTTGCGCGACACCGAGAACCAGAACTTCACCAGGTGGACGCCGTCGCGGACCAGCATGCGCTCCAGCTCGGGGGCCTGCCGCATGAACTCCAGATACTGCTCCGGGGTCGCGAAGCCCATCACCCGCTCCACCCCGGCGCGGTTGTACCAGGAGCGGTCGAAGAAGACCATCTCCCCCGCGGCGGGCAGGTGGGCGACGTAGCGCTGGAAGTACCACTGGGTGCTCTCACGCTCGCTGGGCTTCTCCAGCGCGACCACGCGCGCGCCGCGCGGGTTGAGGTGCTCCATGAACCGCTTGATCGTGCCGCCCTTGCCCGCCGCGTCGCGCCCCTCGAACAGGACCACCAGCCGGCCGCCGGTGTCCTTGATCCAGTACTGCAGCTTGAGCAGCTCGATCTGGAGCAGCCGTTTGACCCGGTCGTACTCGTCCCGGGTCATGCGCTCGTCGTAGGGGTAGTGCTCCCGCCAGGTGTCCACGGGACTGCCGTCCCGCCTCTTCAGCACGGGGTCGTCGTCGTCATCGTCGTCGACCAGGAAGTCGTCCAGGTCGTCCGTCAGATCACTTTCGGCCACGGCCGAGCGCACTCCCGGGGGCAGCAGGTTCGCGTCCATACCCGCCCTCTGCCACCAGAAGCACGCTTTAACCCTGAGATATGTCCCTTTTGTGAGGATTTCTTCCGTTGGCCGCCCGCCGGTTCACGACCGGGCGGCCGACACCCAGGACGCGTGCAGGTCGGCGTAGACCCCGGGCCGCGCCACCAGCTCGGCGTGCGGCCCGCGCTGGACGATCCGGCCCCGGTCGAAGACCAGCACCTCGTCGGCCGCCTCCGCGGTGGACAGCCGGTGCGCGATGGAGACCGCGGTACGGCCCCGCGTGACCCCCTCCAATGCGCGGGCCAGCCGTACCTCCGTCGCCGGGTCCACCGCGGAGGTGGCCTCGTCCAGCAGGAGCAGGTCGGGGTCGGCGAGGTAGGCGCGGGCCAGCGCGACGAGCTGACGCTCGCCCGCCGAGAGCGACTCACCGCGCTGGCCGACCGGGGTGGACAGGCCCGCGGGCAGTCCTTCGAGCCAGTCGGCCAGGCCCAGCTCGGTCAGGGCCAGCCCGACCTCCTCGTCGGTCGCCGACGGGCGGCCGAAGCGGATGTTGTCGGCCAGCGTGCCGTCGAACAGGAAGCCGTCCTGCGGGACCATGACGATCCGCTCGCGCAGCGAGGAGAAGCGCACCCTCCGCAGGTCCTCGCCGTCCACGGTCACCCGCCCGGAGACGGGGTCCATCAGCCGGGTGAGCAGTTTGGCGAAGGTCGTCTTGCCGGAGCCGGTCTCCCCCACCACCGCGATCCGCGAGCGCGGCGGGATGTCGACCGAGACGTCGCTCAGCACCGCGGGCCCGCCGGGGTAGGCGAAGCCGACCTCCTGGAAGGAGACGGAGATGGGCCCGCGCGGCAGGCCGACGCCGTCCTCACCCGGATCGGCGACGTCGGGCGGGGTGTCGAGCACGCCCAGGATCCGCCGCCAGCCGGCGATCGCGTTCTGCGCCTCGTTGAGCACCTCGGTCGCGATCTGCAACGGGGAGATGAACAACGTGATCAGGAAGAGGAAGGCGACCAGCCGCCCCTCGGAGATGTCCCCGTCCACGCCGAGCCGCACGCCGAGCAGCACCACTCCGGCCACCGCCACGGCGGCCATGATCTCGGTCAGCGGGAAGACGGTCGCGACGATCTTCTGGGTGCGGGCCTGGGCGGTCTTGTTGGCCTCGATCGCGGTGTCCAGCCGCTCGGCCGTGCGGGCCTCGGCGCCGTAGGCGCGGATCACCGCCGCGCCGACGACCGACTCGCCGACCGCGGAGAGCATGTCACCGGTCCGCTCGCGGACGCGGGTGTAGGCGGCCGACAGCCACCGCTGGAAGCGCGGCATCGCGGCCATGAGCGGCAGGAAGCAGAGCCAGACCAGCAGCCCGAGCTGCCAGGAGTAGACGAACATCAGCACGCTGGCCACGAGCAGCTGGCCCAGCGCGACGATGATCATCAGACCGCCCCACTGCATGAAGGCGCTGATCTGGTCGACGTCCCCGGTGACCCGCGAGACCAGCGCGCCGCGCCGCTCGGAGTTCTGGGTGAGCACCGACAGGTCGTGCACGTGCCGGAAGCCGCGCACCCGGAGCGTGGCCAGCGAGGACTCGGTCGCCTTGTAGAGGCGGACGTTCATCAGGTAGCCGCAGAACGCGGTGAGCAGCACCGCCGCGGCGCAGACCGCCACGACGGCGCGGATGTACGCCACGTCGGGCACGGGGCCCTCCAGGCCCCTGTCCATGGTCTGCTGCACGGCGATCGGCACGATCACCTTGCCGACCGTGGCGAGCACCGCCAGGGCGAACGTGCCGGCCAGCCCCTTGCGGATCTCGGGAGTGAGGGACAGGCCGTGCCGCACGGTCGCGATCGCGGACCTCTCGACGCCCCGCAGGCCCTGGGTCACGGGGGGCTCCTGGAGTGTCGTCACGCGCTGATCTCCTCGTCGGTGCTGATCTCGTCGGCGCCGAGGTCCCCGCCGGACCTCCCGGCGGCCTCCCCGCCGGTCTCCTCGTCGGCGCCGAGCGCCTCCCGCTCGGCCTCCTCGCGCTCGTAGGCGGTGACCAGGTTGCGGTATCCCTCGCAGCGGGCCAGCAGCTCGTCGTGCGGGCCGCGGTCGACGACGCGGCCGTGCTCGAGGTAGACGACCTCGTCGGCCAGGGCGATGGTGGCCATCCGGTAGGCCACGACCACCACGGTCGAGGCCGCGGACGTGGCGGCGGCGTCCCGCAGGCCGTACAGGATCTTCGCCTCCACCTGGGGGTCGACGCTGGAGGTCGCGTCGTCCAGGACGAGCAGCCGCGGGCGGCGGACCAGCGCGCGGGCCAGCGCCAGGCGCTGGCGCTGGCCGCCCGACAGGGTGGTGCCGCGCTCTCCGACCTTGGTGTCGAGCCCGGCGGGCAGGGCGCTGACGAAGCCCTCGGCCTGGGCCAGGCGCAGCGCCGCCCAGACCTCCTGGTCGTCGACCGGCAGCCCCAGGGTGATGTTGCCGCGGACCGTGTCGTCGAACAGGAACGTCTGCTGCGGCACCAGCGCCACCACGTCGCTGACCGCGCCGCGCGCCGCCTCGCGCAGGTCCGTGCCGTCGACGAGCACGGCGCCCTGGGCCGGGTCGACGAGCCGGACGAAGGTCTGCACGAGCGTGGACTTGCCGGAGCCGGTGGGCCCGACCAGGGCGGTCGTACGGCCCGGCTCGACCTCGAAGCCCACCCCCGACAGGACCGGGACGTCCCCGTAGGCGTAGCCGAGGCCGCGCACCTCCAGCCGGGCCGGGCCGTCCCCGGCCAGGGCGGCGGTGCCGTACTCCATGGAACCGGTGGCCGTCAGCACCTCCTGGACCCGCTCGTAGCCGACGACGGCGCGGGGCAGCTCGGCGAGCACCCAGCCGAGGGCGCGGATCGGGAAGGCCAGCAGGGTGAACAGGTAGGCGACCTGGACCAGGGTCCCGGCGGTGATCGCACCGCCCTCCAGCCGGGCCGCGCCGACCAGCAGCACGGCCAGCACGCCGAGGGTGGGCAGGGCCTCCAGCATCGGGTCGAACAGGCCCCGCACGCGCCCCACCGCGACGTTGGCGTCGCGCAGCTGCTCGGCCCTGGCCCGGAACCTGGCGGTCTCGGCGTCCTCCCGGCCGAGGGTCTTGACGACCAGCGCCCCGTCGAAGCTCTCGTGCGCGATCTCGCTGACCTCGGCGCGCAGCTGCTGGGCACGGGTGGCCAACGGGCTGAGCCTGCGCTGGTAGACGAGGTTGAGCAGGGCGACGGCCGGGAAGACCAGGAAGCCGACGAGGGCGAGCGGCAGGTCGGTCAGGACGAGCGCGACCGCGGCGGTGGCCAGCATGACGACCACGCCGACGGCCATCGGCAGCGGGGCCAGCGGAGCCCAGGCGGCCTCGGCGTCGGCGCTGGCGTTGGAGAGCAGCTGGCCGGTCGGGTGCCGGTGGTGCCAGGCCAGCGGGAGCCTGAGGTACTGGCGGGTGACGTCCCGCCGGGAGCGGGCCTGCATGCGGTATTGCATGACGCCGGCGAAGAACCTGCGGCCGGCCACGCCCAGCGCCTTGAGCAGCGCGGTGCCGACGATGAGGAGCACGCCCGCCACGAGCGTGCCGGTGGCGACCTCGCCCTGGCGGAACGCGGGCAGCACGATGTTCTCGGTGGCCCAGCCCAGTGCCCACGCCGACGCGACCGTCATCGCGCCGTAGACGGAACTGGCCAGCACCGCGGCCGTGAAGACCGCCTTCTCCGCTCGGATGGCCACCCCCAGAACGCGGAGCCCTTTGCGCATGACGGCGGACGTCACCTTGCTCGCCACTCGGAGGGTGTCCTTTCACCGGAGATGTCGTTGCCTATGTGAGTATCACTCCGGACCGACACGTTATTCCCGCCGCGGCCGCTTCTTCATGATCGACGGAGCGGCTCCCCAGCGGTTGCTCGCGCAACGGCCTTGTTAGGATCCCAGGATGAACCACGCCCGCTCCGAACGCGCCGAGCTCAGCGACCTGCTCGTCCGGCTCGGCCCGGACGCCCCCACGCTCTGCGAGGGCTGGACCGCCTTCGACCTCGCCGCCCACCTCGTGCTGCGGGAGCGCCGCCTCGACGCCGCCCCCGGCATCGCCCTGGCCCCGCTGGCGGGATACACCGCCCGGGTGCAGGAGTCGCTCAAGGCCGGCCGCGGCTTCGGCGGGCTGGTCGAGCTCGTCCGCTCCGGCCCCGGCGGCGTCTACGGGCTGGTCCCCGGTCTGGACGCCGCCGTGAACACCATGGAGATGTTCGTCCACCACGAGGACCTGCGCCGGGCGCAGCGCGTGTGGGAGCCCCGCGAGCTCCCCGCCGACCTGGAGGAGCTGTTCTGGAAGCGGGTCCGGGCCGGCCGGGGGCTGTTCCTGCGCAAGGCCCCGGTCGGCGTCGTCCTGCACCGGATCGGCGGCGGCGTCGCCCTCGGCGGCGCCAAGGAGGGCCCGAAGGTCGAGGTGACCGGCCCGGCGAGCGAGCTGCTGCTGTTCTGCTTCGGCAGGCAGGCCCACGCCAGGGTCGGCCTCAACGGCGACGAGGGTTCCGTGGCCCGCCTGATGGACGCCTCCCTGGGCGTCTGAGCGGCCTCCCCGGACCCCGCAGCCGGGACCCGGAGCCACCGGGTGCCGGAGCCGGACCCCGCCCCTGCCGGGACCCGCGGGCCCGGTGCCGTTCCGGGCCGCCGGGCCCGCTGTCCGGAACCGGACGGCCGGCCGGCCCCGCCGCCGGAACCGGGGATCCGTCCGCTGGTCACGGCACCGGCCCCCATCTTCGCGATCCCGCTGCCGCCGGTCGCCCTTCCGCTATACCTTGCACTCCGGGTTGGACAACGGCGGCGCTCCACCGCACCATGACGGGGAGGGGACCGACCATGCCAATCCCGCGATCCGGCCATGGCTCGCCCCGGCGCGCCAGGTATGATCATCAAGATCCGGGAGCCACCCGGGCCGAAGATGCCAGAGATCCTTAAAATCAGGGTATATACGGCTGGGAATGGAACTGCAGGAGGCCCCCATGCAGGTCAAGAAGATCGCCACCTACGCAGCGGTGGCGTTCGTGGCCTTTTATCTGTTCAGCCGACCCGCCGAGGCCGCCGCAGCGGTCAGCGGGGTCTTCGACGGCATCATCGAGGGGGCCGACCGGTTGGCCCTGTTCTTCACGAACGTATTGAGCTGACCGCCGGCGAAGGTCCGCTTCGCCCCGATCCTTTTCGCTTCTCCCCGCGCTCCCGAACGGTTTCCATCCGGGAGCGCGGCACCCCGAACCCCGTGACGTCAGTCGCCGTCCCCGTCGTTGTCCGTCTCACCGTCGTTCTCGACGCCGGGCGCCGAGGTCTCGACCACGTCGGGGCTGTCACCGTCGTCGTCACCGCCGCCGCCGCAACCACCGAGCAATCCGGTGAAGGCGGCCATCGCCAGTGCGGCCGCCGCCGTCCGCCGGGCAGATGTTCCGAGCATTCCCGACCTCCTGGTCATCTCACTCTCCGTCGTCTCACGCGGCGCACCGCCGCGCCGTGCGTGCACCTCTCCCCGTGCCGCCGGCGATCAAACACCCTCCCGCCACCTGAGGCATCCTGCGGAGCCCCTCGATTCGATGGAGCCTGTGTTCGCCGAATAGGCTCCGGCGATCATCGCCAGGAAGATCCGCGTCCCGTCCGCGACCTCCATGGACGAACTCTTCGTGGCCAGGATGTCCGGCGGTGTACGGAGGTTTCCCATGGTCGTCATGACGTTGAAGGCGAACTTCGTGGCGGCGGCGTCCGGCGGTG
The DNA here is from genome assembly GCF_014647955.1 of Planomonospora antibiotica. Lineage (NCBI taxonomy): Bacteria > Bacillati > Actinomycetota > Actinomycetes > Streptosporangiales > Streptosporangiaceae > Planomonospora > Planomonospora antibiotica. Next base: position 102,703 of record NZ_BMQE01000009.1, read on the forward strand.
CTCCTTTTGAGGCAGCGGAGAACCTCGATAGCGTGGTGGACATGACCGTTGCGCATGAGTCCGAGCCCTGCGAGGTGCTCCCCGGCACTCCTCGTTACTGGGGCGCGGACGAGTTCATGAACCACGACTTCGGCGACATCGGCCGCCGCTTCGAGCTTGAGGACGGCTGCATCGTCATGACCCCCGCCCCCTCGATCCGTCACCAGCGCATCGCCCGCCGCCTCATCAACGCCGTCGAGGCGTGCATCCGGGACAACGACCTGGACCTCGACGTGGAGGGACCGGTCAACTACCGCCTCAACTCCGACACCGTGTTCGCCCCCGACATCGCCGTCTTCCGCCGGGACACCGACAGCGATCTCTACGTGGAGCCGCACGAGATCGAGATCCTCGCGGAGGTCACGTCCACCAACTCCAACCGCGACCGGCTCACCAAGATGAACCGCTACGCCCGCACCAAGTGCGAGTGGTACTGGATCGTCGACCAGAACACCCTGGTCATCGACGTCCACCGGCTCGACGGCGACCTCTACCGGCAGGTGGCCGCCCTCACCCCCGGCACCGCCGCCCTCCTGCCCGGCCCCGTCCCCCTGGTCCTCGACCCAGGCACGCTCGCATAGCCGTACGTTCTCAGCCGACATCTCGCGAAACCGCGGGGTAGGCGCCGGTGCCGATCGTCGGCGGCATGGGCACGGGGAGAGTGAACGGCTCACCGAACGCGCTGACCGGCCCGGTTCACCCGGTCGCCTCACTTGAGGCGGCGGGCAGCGTGAAGTGGAACCGCGACCCCCCTCCCGGTTCGTCCCGCACCCCTATCGTGCCGCCGTGCCGCTCGACGATGCGCTTGCAGATCGCCAGGCCGAGCCCGCTGCCGCTGTAGGAGCGGCCCTCGTGCGCCCTGCGGAAACTCTGGAAGATCGCCTCGTGCTGCCCCGGCGGGATCCCGATGCCGCGGTCGGCGATCTCGACGCGGACCCACCCCGGCCGCTCGGCCGCGGAGGTGACGGTGATCTCCGGCCGCTCGCCCGGGGCGGTGTACTTCACCGCGTTGCCGATCAGGTTGTCCAGCAGCTGGCGCAGCAGCACCCGGTCGGCGCGGACCGCGGCCAGCTCACCGATGTGGAACACCGGGGCCCGCCCGCGGGCCGCCGCCTCCGGGAGGTCGCCCCGGGCCGCGGCGACCTCCCGGACGGCGCGGCCGAGATCGACCGGGACGGGGGTGATGGGCGCGTCCCGCGCGGCGGTGTGCGCCAGCAGGTCCTGGATCAGCTCCCGCATCCGCGCCGAGGCCTGCCGGATGCGGGTGATGCTGTCACCGGCCCCGCCCGGCGCCTCGTCTCCGGGGGCCGCCCCGACGGCGTCGGACAGGATCTCCACCCAGCCGTCGATGGTGCCCAGCGGGTTGAGCAGGTCGTGGGCCACCACCCCGGCGAAGGCCGCCAGTTCGTCGCGGTGCCGCCGCTCGTCGGTGACGTCGTGGAAGACCACGACCGCCCGCGGCGGGTCGGAGGGCAACCGGGTGGCGCTGACGTTGAGCATGCGGCCGTCGGTGCCACTGCCGGGGGCGCAGACCAGCACGTCCATGCCCCGGACCTCGTGCCCGGCCAGGGCCAGCCGGTACGGCAGCTGCCGCTCACCGATGGGCGTGCCGTCGGGATGCAGCAGTTCGTAGGCGTCAGCGGTGGTCGGCGGAGCGGCCGGGGGACCGGTGACGCCCAGCATCCACCGAGCGGCCGGGTTGCTCATGACGAACCGCCCGCCGGCGTCGATGACCGCCAGCCCGTCGTGCATCGACTCCACGATCGCCGACAGCATCCCGGCCTGCGCGAACACCTCCTGCTCGGCCGCGGCCCGCCGCCGGTCCAGCACGTCGCGCTCGTCGCGGCCGAGCGCCAGCGCCAGCCCGACCACGGTGATCATCCCGGCGAAGACCTGCGCCACCAGCACCCGGGCCGCGGGCGAGGCGACCGAGGCGAACGGGCCGCCGCCGTACAGGGTGAAGACGAGGGCGGCGGCGCCGACGACGAGGCCGTGCAGGGCCGTGAACGCGGTGCTGAAGCGTACGGCGGTCCAGACCGTGATCGCCGTCAGCAGGAAGGCCATGGGCAGGTCGTTCATGATCCAAAAGGTCCCGACGTACGCCGCGGCCGACGTCACCAGCAAGGCGGAGCACTCGGCGATCCGCCGGTCCTCGGCCCTGCCCCACGCCTCCCGCACCGCCTGCCACCACGACGGCCGCTCCGGCGCGGCCGCCCTGCGCTCGGACAGCCGCCCCAGGCACAGGCCCAGCGCGGTGATCGTCACGATGCTCACGACGTTGCGCGTCAGCCACACCGCGGTGGTCAGGGCCGACCACCTGCCGGTGGTCACCGCCAGCGTGGTGGGTCCGATGAGCGCACCGGCCAGCGCTCCGGCGAGCGAGGCCGCCAGCAGCCCCCACAGGTGCCGCACCCGCATGAAGTCCCCCCACCCCGGGGCGCTCCACAGGTCCGGGCACGTCCGGGCGAACAACCACAGGAAGACCAGCACCTGCAACAGGTTCGCCGCCGCGAAGGAGACGGCCACCGGCAGGGTCGCCCCGGTCGCCAGGTTGACGACGGCGGAGACCGCCGCCAGCGCCGTCAGGTCCAGCCACCGGGACCGCTCGTGCCGCTGCGCCAGCAGCCACACCGTTCCCACGCCCGCCGCCGGCCACACCAGGCCCAGGACCGTCCCGCCGACCAGCTGCATCCGCCCCGCGAACGCCGCGGCGGTGTACAGCGCGGCGAACCCCGCGGTACGGCGCAGCACCGCGCTGCGGCCCGGCATCAGCGGACCGTCCGCGGTACCGGGTCGTCGCGACCGGCGCCGGACGGGCACCGCCGCACCGGCCGCCGGATCGTCAGCCTCGTCACAGGCGTCTCATCCCCACCGAGCCGGGATGCTATCCGGCCTGCCGCCCGACATCCGCCGTGGACGGTACGGCGAAGCCCCCGGGGACGTCAGCGGACGGGGTGACCCGCGGTGCGGAGGGCGTCCTTCACGTCGGCGATCTTGAGCTGGCCGAAGTGGAACACCGACGCCGCCAGGACCGCGTCCGCCCCCGCCTCCACCGCCGGGGCGAAGTGCTCCACGGCCCCGGCCCCGCCGCTGGCGATGACCGGGACGGCGACCGCCGCCCGCACGGCCCGGATCATCTCCAGGTCGTAGCCGTCACGGGTGCCGTCGCCGTCCATGGAGTTGAGCAGGATCTCCCCCACGCCCAGTTCCTCGCCCCGCCGCGCCCACTCGACCGCGTCGATGCCGGTGCCCCGGCGGCCGCCGTGCGTGGTCACCTCGAACCCGGACGGGGTGGGCGGGCCGTCGACGACCCGGCGGGCGTCCACCGAGAGCACGACGCACTGCGCGCCGTACCGCCGCGAGGCCTCGGTCAGCAGCTCCGGCCGGGCGATGGCGGCGGTGTTCAGCGAGACCTTGTCCGCCCCGGCGCGCAGCAGCCGGTCGACGTCCTCGACCGCGCGCACCCCCCCGCCGACGGTCAGCGGGATGAACACCTGCTCGGCCGTACGGCGCACCACGTCGTACATCGTGGACCGGTCGGAGCTGGACGCGGTGATGTCCAGGAACGTCAGCTCGTCGGCTCCCTCGGCGTCGTAGCGCCGGGCCAGCTCGACCGGGTCGCCGGCGTCGCGCAGGTTCTCGAAGTTGACGCCCTTGACCACCCGCCCGGCGTCCACGTCCAGGCAGGGGATCACTCGCACCGCGACGCTCACGCGCGGGCTCCTTTCGCTAGAGGGGTCCCGGGAGAGACCGAGGGGTCTCAGGAGACCGCGGCCAGGGCTTCCTCGAGGGTGAACGCCCCGGCGTACAGGGCCTTGCCGACGATCGCGCCCTCCACCCCCGCCGGGACCAGCGACGCCAGGGCGCGCAGGTCGTCGAGGGAGGAGACGCCGCCGCTGGCCACGACCGGCTTGGCGGTGCGGGAGCAGACCTCGCGCAGCAGGTCGAGGTTGGGGCCGGTCAGGGTGCCGTCCTTGGTGACGTCGGTGACGACGTAGCGGGAGCAGCCGTCGGCCTCCAGCCGCTCCAGCACCTCCCACAGGTCGCCGCCCTCCTTGGTCCAGCCGCGGCCGGCCAGGGTGGTCCCGCGCACGTCCAGGCCGATCGCGACGCGGTCGCCGTACTCGGCGATGATCTTCGAGCACCAGGCGGGGTTCTCCAGGGCCGCGGTGCCGATGTTGACGCGGCGGCAGCCGGTGGCCAGGGCGAGCTCCAGCGAGGCGTCGTCGCGGATGCCGCCGGACATCTCGACCTTGACGTCGACCGCCTTGACCACCGAGGCGAGCAGCTCCCGGTTGGAGCCCCGGCCGAACGCCGCGTCGAGGTCGACCAGGTGGATCCACTCGGCCCCGGCCTCCTGCCAGGCGAGCGCGGCCGAGAGCGGGTCGCCGTAGGACGTCTCGGTTCCGGCCTCGCCCTGGACCAGGCGGACCGCCCGGCCGTCGGCGACGTCCACGGCGGGCAGCAGCTCTAGCGACATCTTGTTCAGGACCTCCGGTCGAATACGACGGTGACGAGCACCGGGACGAGCAACAGGGACAGCAGGAGCGCGCCGAGCCTCGCGGCCCACGAGGACCAGAGCAGCCATGCGATCACCTGGACGATGAGGAACAGCACCGCCACCACGCCGTTCTGGGTGCGGCGGCGGCGGGCGATGATGCCGCGCTGCCCGGCGATCCGCACGGGCCGGCGCGGCAGCAGCGCGGCGGCGGGGGCCGTCACCCTCTCCAGCAGCCGCCGCCGGCGGGCGAGCCGGGCCTGCCGTTCGGCGCGCAGCGCGGCCTGCCGGGCCTGCTCGGCCTCCCGCTCGGCCCGGCGCCGGGCCCGCTCCTTACTCACGGGCGCCTCGCACGGAGCCGGGCGGGACGTTCACCCGAGCGTTCCGAGCCAGTTGGCCAGCAGGCGGGCCCCGGCGTCGCCCGACTTCTCGGGGTGGAACTGGGTCGCCGTGAGCGGCCCGTTCTCCACCGCCGCGACGAACGGCACGCCGTGCTCGGCCCAGGTCACCAGCGGGTCGGTGAACCCGGGCCCGGCCTGCAGCTCCCAGGAGCGCACCCCGTAGGAGTGCACGAAGTAGAACCGCTCGTCGGCGTCGATCCCGTCGAACAGCACCGTGCCCTCGGGGGCCTTGACGGTGTTCCAGCCCATGTGCGGCAGGACCGGGGCCTCGAGGCGCTCGACCGTGCCGGGCCACTCGCCGCAGCCGGAGGTCGTCACCCCGTGCTCCACCCCCGTCTCGAACAGGATCTGCATGCCGACGCAGATGCCGAGCACCGGCCGGCCGGCCGACAGGCGGCGGGCGACGATCCGGTCGCCGACCACCGACTTCAGCCCGGCCATGCAGGCGGCGAACGCGCCGACACCGGGGACGACGAGGCCGTCGGCCTCCATCGCCGCCTGGTAGTCGGAGGTCACCGTGACGTCCGCGCCGACCCGGGCCAGGGCGCGCTCCGCGGAGCGCAGGTTGCCCGAGCCGTAGTCCAGGACCGTGACGTTCTTGCCCATCAGAGCTTCACCACCAGAGCACCGCCGCTGTGGTCGCCAGGGCCGCGAGGGCGGCCAGCAGGAGCGCGCCCTTCTTCAGTCCCTGTTTGAGGAAGGAGACGATGCCGCCCACCAGGAAGAGGGCGACGAAGGCCATCGCAACGGCCGTCCAGTTATCGGTCATCGCCCCTCACAGGACGCCCTTGGTGCTGGGCACCCCGGTGGAGCGGGGGTCCGGCTCGGAGGCCTCGCGCAGCGCCCGCGCGAGCGCCTTGAACTGGGCCTCCACGATGTGGTGGGCGTTGCGGCCGTACGGCACGTGCACGTGCAGGCAGATGGCGGCGTGCGCGACGAACGACTCCAGGATGTGCCGGGTCAGCGTCGTGTCGTAGTCGGGGCCGATCATGGGGGCCATGTTCTCCGGCTCGCTGTGCACGAGGTACGGCCGGCCGGACAGGTCCACGGTCACCTGGGCGAGGGACTCGTCCAGCGGGCAGGACGCGCTGCCGAACCGCCGGATGCCGGACTTGTCGCCCAGTGCCTCGCGGAACGCCACGCCCAGCGCGATCGCGGTGTCCTCGATCGTGTGGTGCGAGTCGATGTGCAGGTCGCCCTCGGTCTTCACGGTGAGGTCGAACAGTCCGTGCTTGCCGAGCTGGTTCAGCATGTGGTCGTAGAACCCCACGCCGGTGGAGACGTCGACGATCCCGGTGCCGTCGAGGTTCACCTCGACCAGCACCGAGGTCTCCTTGGTGGAGCGCTCGACGCGCCCCCGGCGCTGTCCGCGCTCGCCCTCGGCGAGACGACCGGGTCGGTCTTCGGTGAGACTCATCGCAGAATTCCTTCCAGGGCGGCGCGGAACGCCGCCATCTCCTCGGCCGTTCCGATGGACACCCTCAGCCACCCGGGCGGGCCGACCTCGCGGATCAGCACCCCCCGCTCCAGCAGGCCCTCCCAGACCGCGCGGCGGTCGTCGAAGACGCCGAAGAGCACGAAGTTGGCGTCCGAGTCGGCGACCGTCAGCCCGTGCCCGCGCAGCCACTCCACGGTCGCGTCCCGTTCGGCGCGCAGCGTGTCGACGGTGCCGAGCAGCTCGGCCCGGTGCGCGAGCGCGACGCGCGCCGCCGCCTGGGTGAGCGTGGACAGGTGGTACGGCAGGCGCACCAGCAGCAGCGCCTCGATCACCGCCGGGTGGGCGGCGAGGTAGCCGAGCCGGGTGCCCGCCATGGCGAAGGCCTTGGACATGGTCCGGGTGACGATCAGCCGCGGGTTGTCCGGCAGCAGGGTCAGCGCGGACGGCGTGCCGGTGCGGGCGAACTCGAAGTAGGCCTCGTCCACCACGACCATGCCGGGCGCCGCCTCGACGATCCGGGCGATCACCGACGGGTCGAGGGCGGTGCCGGTCGGGTTGTTGGGCGAGGTCAGGAAGACGACGCCGGGCCGGTGCTCCTCGATCGCCGCGACGGCCTTGCCCGGGTCGATCCCGAAGTCGTCCTCGCGCGACCCGGGGATCCACTCGGTCGAGGCGCCGGTGGTGATGATCGGGTGCATCGAGTAGGACGGCTCGAAGCCCAGCGCGCTGCGGCCGGGCCCGCCGAAGGCCTGCAGGATCTGCTGGATCACCTCGTTGGAGCCGTTGGCGGCCCACACCCGGTCGGCGGTCAGGCCGTGGCCGAGGTAGGCGGCCAGGTCCTCGCGCAGGGCGACCGCGTCGCGGTCGGGGTAGCGGTTGAGGTCGGCCGCGCCGTGCCGCACGGCCTCGGCGAGGCCGGCGACCAGGGACGCGGAGGGACCGTAGGGGTTCTCGTTGGTGTTCAGCCGGACCGGGACGTCGATCTGCGGAGCGCCGTACGGCGTGCGGCCCCGCAGGTCGTCGCGGACGGGCAGGTCGGCCAGCGTCACGCGCGGGCCGCCGGGCCCCGCACCGGGACCGCCGGCGGGCCCCGCGCCCGATGCGTCGCCGGACGCCGGGCGGGGGCCGCCGGAGCTCGTGCCGGTCTCGTCGTCGGGCCTCATGCGGGGGTCTCCCAGTCGGTGAGCGCGGACAGCTCGCCCGGGGCGAAGCGGGCGCGGACGGCGGCGCCGTGCGCGGGCAGGTCCTCGGCGTCGGCGAGCACGGACACGTGAGCGGCGGCCCCGGCCAGCGCCTCGCGGTCGTACTCCACCACGTGGATGCCGCGCAGGAAGGTCTGCACCGACAACCCGGAGGAGTGGCAGGCGCAGCCCCCGGTGGGCAGCACGTGGTTGGAGCCGGCGAGGTAGTCGCCGAGCGAGACCGGCGCGTAGGGGCCGACGAAGACCGCCCCGGCGTTGCGGACCCGGGCGGCGAGCGCGGCGGCGTCGGCGGTGTGGATCTCCAGGTGCTCGGCGGCGTAGGCGTCCACGACGCGCAGGCCGGCCTCCAGGTCGTCGACGAGGAGGATGCCGGACTGGCGGCCGGACAGCGCCTCGGCGATGCGCGCCGAGTGCTTGGTCGCGGCGACCTGTCCCGGCAGCTCCTTCTCCACGGCGTCGGCGAGCTCGGGCGAGTCGGTGACCAGGACCGCCGCGGCGATCTGGTCGTGCTCGGCCTGGCTGATCAGGTCGGCTGCGACGTGCGCCGGGTCGGCGGTGGCGTCGGCGAGGATGGCGATCTCGGTGGGACCGGCCTCGGAGTCGATGCCGATGCGGCCCTTGAGCAGCCGCTTGGCCGCGGCGACCCAGATGTTGCCGGGGCCGGTGACCAGGTTCACCGGGGCGCACTCCTCGGTGCCGTAGGCGAACATCGCCACGGCCTGGGCGCCGCCCACGGCGTAGACCTCGTCGACGCCGAGCAGCGCGCAGGCGGCCAGGATCGCCGGGTGCGGCAGCCCGCCGAACTCCTTCTGCGCGGGCGAGGTGACCGCCAGCGAGGCGACGCCGGCCTCCTGGGCGGGCACCACGTTCATCACGACGCTGGAGGGGTAGACCGCCTGGCCGCCGGGGACGTAGAGGCCCACCCGCTCGACGGGGACCCAGCGCTCGGTGACGGTGCCGCCGGGCACGACCCGGGTGGTGACGTCGGTGCGGCGCTGGTCGCGGTGGACCAGGCGGGCGCGGCGGATCGACTCCTCCAGGGCCGCGCGGACCCTGGGGTCGAGCTCGGCCAGCGCCCGGGCGAGCGCCTCGGCGGGCACCCGGGTGGAGCCGAGCTCCACGCCGTCGAACCGGGCCGTCCACTCCCGCACCGCCGCGACCCCGCGATGGTGCACGTCCTCGCAGATGGGCCGGACCTTCTCCAGGGCGGCTTCGACGTCGAGCTCGGCACGGGGCAGCACGTGGCGCAGGTCCTCGGGGAGGGCACCGCGCAGGTCGGTACGGGAAATCACCTGAACAGTCTACGGAGCCCCGGGACCCGCTCCCGTCCGCATTCCACCATCCGGACGCCCTTTACGCTGTAGATTCAGCCGAGTCGCTACGCTTCCGGCCATGGGCAAGCCGAAGAACGCCAGAGGCCAGGGCACCCCGGCGACGGTGGCGCTGAGCCAGGCCGGAGTGGATTTCGTCCTGCACCCCTACGAGCACGACGCGGGGGCGCAGGCCTACGGCGAGGAGGCCGCCGACGCGCTCGGCGTGCCGTACGACCGCATCTTCAAGACGCTGGTGGCCGAGGTCGACGGCGGCCTGGCGGTCGCGGTGGTGCCGGTGGCGGGCAAGCTGGACCTCAAGGCGCTGGCGGCGGCGCTGGGCGGCAAGCGCGCCGCGATGGCCGACGCGGCCAAGGTCGAGCGGGTCACCGGCTACGTGGTGGGCGGGATCAGCCCGCTGGGGCAGCGCCGGCGGCTGCCGACCGTGGTCGACTCCTCGGCCCTCGGGTTCGAGACGGTCTACTTCTCCGCCGGGCGGCGCGGGCTGCAGATCGAGACCGCCCCCGCCGAGCTGGTACGGCTGACGGAGGCGGTCACGGCCCCCATCGGCAGGAGCGGGTAGGAGCGGGTAGTTCTGTCGAAGGTTGCCGACGCGCGCCGCGGCGGCCGTGCCCGACACCGTGATCCGGCGCGGCGCCGCGGATCCCGTCCGGCGCCCGTCCGGCGCGGTGCGCCGGACGCCGCGACGACTCCCCCGGGGGGACCGATGCACTACCTGACCGCCGTCGAGATGCTGGAGCTGCTGCGCGCCCGGCAGGTCAGCGCGGTGGAGCTGCTCGAGGCCCACCTGCGGCGGATCGAGGAGGTCAACCCGGCGGTCAACGCGATCGTCACGCTGGCGGCCGAGCGCGCCCGCGCCGAGGCGCAGGCCGCCGACCGCGACCTGGCGCGCGGGGTCTGGCGCGGGTCGCTGCACGGGCTGCCGGTCGCGCACAAGGACCTGACCGACACCGCGGGGATCCGCACCACGTACGGCTCGCCGATCTTCGCGGGCCACGTGCCCACCCGCGACGCGCTGATCGTGCGGCGGATGCGCGAGGCCGGGGCGATCACGGTCGGCAAGACCAACACCCCCGAGTTCGGCACCGGCTCGCACACGGTCAACGAGGTCTTCGGCGCCACCCGCAACCCCTACGACCTGTCGCGGTCGGCCGGCGGGAGCAGCGGCGGGGCCGCCGCGGCACTGGCCTGCGGGATGGTCCCGCTGGCCGACGGCTCCGACATGGGCGGCTCGCTGCGCAACCCGGCCTCGTTCTGCAACGTGGTGGGGCTGCGGCCGACGCCGGGGCGGGTGCCGTCACCGTCCCCGACGGCCGCCTGGTTCACCCTGGGCGTGTCGGGGCCGATGGCCAGGACCGTCGCCGACCTGACGCTGCTGATGAGCGTGGTGGCCGGGTTCGACCCCGCCTCGCCCCTGTCGGTCGCCGAGAGCGGCGCGGTCTTCACCGAGCCGCTGGACCTGCTGGACCTGACCGGGCTGCGGGTCGCCTGGAGCCCGGACCTGGGCGGCCTTCCGGTGGACGCCGAGACCGCGCGGGTCACCGCGGCGGCCCCGGCGGTGCTGGAGGGGCTGGGCGCGCGCGTCGAGCGGGCCGACCCGGACCTGTCCGGCGCCGAGGAGGCGTTCCGCACCTACCGCGCCTGGTACTACCTGCTCTCCTACGGCGACCTGCCGCCCGGGCGGCTGGGCGGCAACGTGCGCTGGAACGTCGAGCGGGGCCGCGAGGTGACCGGGGCGGACCTGGCCCGCGCCGAGCGGCTGCGCAGCCGCCTGTACCAGCGGATGAGCGCGTTCTTCGACGCCTACGACTTCCTGCTCGCGCCGGTCAGCCAGGTGCCCCCGTTCCCGGTGGACGCGCCGTACGTCACGGAGATCGGCGGCGAGCCGCTCCCCGACTACCTGGCGTGGATGCGGTCGGCCTACTGGGTCAGCGTGCTGCACGCCCCGGCCGCCTCGGTGCCGTGCGGGTTCACCTCCGGCGGGCTCCCGGTCGGCGTGCAGATCGTCGGGCGGCCCTTCGCCGACCTGCGGGTGCTCCGGCTGGCCCACGCCTTCGAGCAGGCCACCGGGCACGGGCTGCGCAGGCCGGACCTGCCGCCGGGGACCGCCGAGGACCCGGGGGCCGCCGGGGACCGCTGAGAGCCGCCGGACCGGGGACCACCGGACCGGGGACCACCGTCGGACGCCGCTACCGCGCCGACCCGCCGCTGATGTCGTAGGAGGAGATCGGCCCGTAGGGGTCCCGGCCGCCGAAGGGGCGGCGCAGCGGCGAGTCCCGGTAGCCCGCCAGGCCCTCCAGCGCGGCGAAGGCCCCGGCGGCCAGCATCGGCCAGGCCACCAGCACGCCCTGCGCGGTCAGCTCCAGCGGCCCGGCGACCGTCGGCAGGTTCCGGCCGGAGGCGGCCACGCTCACCGAGCCGAGGTTCACCGCCCCGCCGACCACCGTCGCGAGGTACCCGGCGAGGAGCCCGCCCGCCGCCAGGCCGGCCACCACGGCCAGCGGGCGGCCCCGGCGCGAGAGGCTGTAGCCCGCGGCGCCGCAGGCCAGCCCGAACGCGCCGGTGACGACGGCGAACCAGCCGTCGGCCGCGATGAGCGCCTGGGTGGACGGGTCGGCCAGGACCGGGCCCCGCCCGGTCACGACGTACGGCGGGCGCGGGGCGAGGATCGACCACAGGACGCCGGCGACGACTCCCAGCGTCGCCAGCGCCAGCACGGTGACGGCGAAGTCGCGCGCGTGGCGCAATCCGCACCTCCCCCACTATGTGATGCTCTGCCCGATGTTACCGAGTCATCCAGAGTCATCCAGTTGTCTAGACCAAAGCACCGGTTCGAATCCCGTTACTCTGTCCAGGTGAACGAAGAGGTATGGCTGATCGAGCCCTCCGGCCCGCTCCGCGGTGACGTCGAGGTCCGCGGGTCCAAGAACGGCGTCTCCAAGCACATGGTGGCCGCCATGCTGGGGGCCGGCGAGAGCATGATCCAGAACGCCCCCGACGTGGGCGAGGTCGGCATCACCGCGCAGATGCTGCGAGCACTCGGCATCGAGGTGGAGATCACCCCGCGCGAGATCGTCGTCGCCCCCGGGGCCGAGATCAACCCGCACGTGCCCGCGGCGTTCACCGGCCTCAACCGGATCCCCATCCTGATGCTCGGCCCGCTGCTGCACCTGGCCGGCGAGGCGTTCGTGCCGCTGGTCGGCGGCGACCCCATCGGGCGGCGGCCGGTCGACTTCCACGTCGAGGCGCTGCGCGCGATGGGCGCCGAGGTCGAGGTGAGCGACACCGGCATCCACGCCAAGGCCAAGCGGCTGCGCGGGACCCGGATCGAGCTGCCGTACCCGAGCGTCGGCGCCACCGAGACGATCCTGATGTCGGCCGTGCTGGCCGAGGGCAAGACCGTGCTCAAGGGCGCGGCCACCGAGCCGGAGGTCGTCGAGCTCGCCCTGTTCCTGCAGCGCATGGGCGCGCTCATCGAGCTCAGCCCGGACCGGCGCATCGTGATCGAGGGCGTGGAGAAGCTGCACGGCGCCTCCACCTGGCTCAACGGCGACCGGATCGAGGCGTTCTCCTACCTCGCGGCCGGCCTGATCACCGGCGGCCAGGTCCGGGTGCACGGCTGCCCGCAGGACCGCCTGGTCACCGCGATCACCACGCTGGCCAGGATGGGCGCGCAGCTGGACATCACCGACGACTACCTGTCCGCCTCGGCCCCCGGCGGGCTGCGCGCGGCGGCGGTGCAGACCGACACCCACCCGGGCTTCATGACCGACTGGCAGACCCCGCTGATGGTGCTTTTCACGCAGGCCAAGGGCATGTCGGTGCTGCACGAGACGGTCTTCGAGAACCGGCTGGTCTACGTGCCGGCGCTGCAGAAGATGGGCTGCGAGATCGAGGTCTTCGACGTGTGCCTGGGCGGCCCGGCGTGCCGCTACCACGACACCAACGCCAAGCACTCGGCGGTCGTGCGGGGCGTGTCCAAGCTGCGCGGCGCCGACGTGACGCTGCCCGACATCCGGGCCGGCTTCTCCGCCGTCCTCGCCGCCGCGGCCGCGGAGGGCACCTCCACGCTGCGCGGCGTCCACCACATCGAGCGCGGCTACCACCGGCCGTTCGAGCAGTTCGCCTCGCTGGGACTGCAGATCAGTCGAGAGAAGGTGCAGGACGGGTAAGGATTCGCGATCGGGGTGTTTGGGGGAGATCGCCCGATCGCACCTTACTCTCTGTGACATCGCGACGTGAACGGAGAGACGGCGACGCCAGGCGCGGTCCCGTCGTGTGCCTGTGCGTCCTGGCGGTCTGCGGGCTGCTCGCGGGGCTGCTGACGACGGCGGCGGCGCTGCCCCTGGTCGGCGCCGCGGACCTCGCGGCGGAGCAGGCGGCGGGCGTCTTCGCCGACCTGCCGTCCGGGCCGCGCGAGGACCCGCTCCCGGAGCGCACCGTGCTCCTGGACTCCCGCGGCCGCCCGTTCGCCCAGTTCTACACCGAGAACCGGACGGTCGTGGGCCTGGACGCCGTGGCGCCCGTGATGCGCAAGGCGATCGTGGCCGTCGAGGACGCCCGGTTCTTCGAGCACGGCGGCCTGGACGTCAAGGGCACCCTGCGCGCGCTGATCACCAACACCCAGGCGGGCGGGGTGCGGCAGGGCGGCTCCTCCCTCACCCAGCAGCTGGTGAAGAACATCCTGGTCGCGAACGCCGAGACGGACGCCGAGCGGGCCCGCGCCCAGGCGCCGAACCTGCGGCGGAAGATCACCGAACTGCGGTACGCGCTGGCGCTGGAGAAGAAGTACACCAAGCCGGAAATCCTGGAGCGCTACCTCAACATCGCCTACTTCGGCGCGGGGGCGTTCGGGGTGGAGGCCGCCGCCCGGCGGTTCTTCTCGGTCCCGGCCTCCCGGCTGACCCTGCCGCAGGCGGCGGCGCTGGCCGGGGCGGTGCGCACGCCGTACGGGACGGACCCGTCACTGGGCGAGCGGCAGCGGCGGCGGCTCAAGCAGCGCAGGGACCTGGTGCTCGACCGGATGGCCGAGGTCGGGGCCGTCACCCCGGCCGCGGCCCGCGCGGCCCGCAGGGCCCCGCTGGGCATCCGCCTGCGGCCGGAGCCGGGCGGGTGCGCCGCGAGCGCCTACCCCTACTTCTGCGTCTACGTCCACCGGGAGCTGCTGACCAACCCGGTCTTCGGGCACACCCGCGCCGAGCGCCAGCGCCGCCTGGCCAGGGGCGGCCTCGTGCTCCGCACCACCCTGGACCCGGTCGCCCAGCGGGCGGCGGAGCGGGCCATCCGCGCGCGGGTCTTCCCGCACGACACCGAGGTGGCGGCCGAGGCCATGGTCGAGCCGGGCACCGGGCGGATCCGGGCGCTGGCGGCGAGCAAGGAGTACGGCCGCAACCCCGGCGACCGCAGGAACGGCCCCCGCACCACCTTCAACCTGCCCGCCGACGTGGTCCACGGCGGCGGGATGGGCCTGCAGGCCGGCTCCACGTTCAAGGTGTTCACCCTGGCCACCGCGCTGCGCCAGGGCTGGCGGTTCGGCCGGGGCTTCGTGACCCCGGGCCGGTTCGTACCCCGCCAGGGGTTCGCCGACTGCCGGGGCCGGCCGGTCAACGACCCCGGCGCCAGGATCCTCAACGCCGACGGCGGCGGGCGGGGCGGGGCGTTCAGCCTCTCCACCGGCACGTGGAAGTCGGTGAACGTCTTCTTCATGATGCTGGAGCGGCGGGTCGGCCTCTGCCCGGTGGTGCGGACCGCCCGGGCGCTGGGCGTCGTCCGGGCGGACGGCGCCCCGCTCCGGGAGGTCCCGACGTTCACCCTCGGGATCAACGAGATGGACCCGCTGACGGTCGCCGCGGCGTACGCCGCGTTCGCCGCGCGGGGCCGGTACTGCCGCCCGGCGGCGATCACCGCGATCATCGACCGGGACGGCGGGCGCGTGCCCGTCCCGCCCGCCTGCCACCAGGCGATCGACCCCGGGGTGGCCGACGCGGTGAACCGCGTGCTGAGCGGGGTGTTCAGCCGGGGCACCATGCGGGGCCAGGGCATCGGCCGGCCGGCGGCGGGCAAGACCGGGACGAACAACGGCTACACCTCGGCCTGGTTCGCGGGCTACACCCCCCAGCTGGCCGCGGCGGTCAGCGTGGGCGACATCCGCGGCTCCTACCGCCACCCGCTGCGGAACGTGGAGATCGGCGGCCGGTACTACGGCAGCGTCCAGGGCGCCTCCCTGCCCGGCCCGATCTGGACGGCCTCCGTGTCCGCCGCCCTGCGCGGCCGGCCGGCCCTCCCCTTCCGCGCCCCGGACATGAAGCGCTTCGGCGGCGGGAGCGTCCCCGGCTACGTCCCGCCGTCGGCCGAGGGCCCCCGGAAGCGGGGCGCGGGGCGCGGGCGGGACCGCGCCGGGACCTGGCAGCCGCCGGGCCGCGCCCGGAAGCGCGACCGCCAGTGGCACCGCCCGGACCGGGCGCGCAAGCGCGACCGCGGCTGGCAGCCGCCCGGCCGCAGGTGGCGGCTGCCGGACCGGCCGTGGAAGCGCGGCCGGGGATGGCGCGATCCCGACCGCTGATCCCCCGCGTCCGCCCCTGAAGTGCAGAAGCCCATTTTCTGGGCAAAGGCCGGTAAATCTCTGGCAAATCTGTGCACTTCAGGAGTGGTCACCATGGCGGGTCTCGCGGAGCCGATCGCGGTCGGCGTCGAAGAGGAGTTCCACGTCGTCGATGCCGGGACGCGGCACCTGGTCCCCCGGGCGGGCCTGCTGCTGGAGCAGTTGCCCGAGGACCGCTTCACCCATGAGCTGCAACGCTCGGTGGTGGAGGCCAACAGCAGGCCCTTCGTCCGGCTGGAGGACCTCGGCCACGACCTGACCGCGCTGCGCCGTACGGTGATCCGCGCCGCCGACGGGGTGGGCCTGGGGATCGCGGCGGCCGGGACCGTGCCGCTGGTGGACCTGGAGGCGCTGAAGATCTCCCCCGACCCGCGCTACGAGCAGATGCTCGCCGACTACCAGCTGCTCACCCGCGAGCAGCTGATCTGCGGGACCCAGGTGCACGCCGAGGTCGCCGACCGGGACCTGGCGGTCGCCGTGGCCCACCGGCTGGCCCCCTGGCTGCCGCCGCTGCTCGCCCTGAGCACCAGCTCGCCGTACTGGCTGGGGTCCGACACCGGCTACGCCGGCTACCGCCCGCTGGTCTGGCAGCGCTGGCCCACCGCCGGCCCGGTGGCCGCCTTCTCCTCCGCCGCGGAGTACGACCGGGTGGTCGAGGAGCTCGTGCGGTCGGGGGTGATCACCGACCCCGGCATGCTCTACTTCGACGTCCGGCCCTCGGCGCACGTGCCCACCGTCGAGCTCCGGCTCTGCGACGCCTGCCCCCTGGTGAGCGACATCGTGCTGATCGCGGGGCTGTTCCGGGCGCTGGTGGCCCGGGAGCTGGAGGCGGTCGCCGACGGGACGGGCGGCCGGGTCCGCCTGGAGATGGTGCGCGCCGCGACGTGGCGGGCGGCGCGCTCGGGCCTGGAGGGCGAGCTCGTCGACCCGGTCGACGGCCTGCCCCGGCCGGCCGCCGAGGTGGTCCGGAGCATGGTCGAGGGCCTGCGGCCGCAGCTGGAGGGGACCGGCGACTGGGAGCTCGTCACCTCCCTGGCCGAGGAGGCGCTGGCCCGGGGCAGCTCCGCGGCCCGCCAGCGCGCGGCGTTCGCCCGGAACGGCCGGCTGGCCGACGTGGTCGACCTCGTGCTCGCCGAGACCCGCTCACAGGAGTGGGAGACCGCCTTCGGCGGGCCGTCGCCCCGGATGCGCACCAGCCTGCTCGACGGCTACGAGGCCCCCGGCGACGAGGTGGTCATCGAGGGCACGGTGCGCGAGCCGTACCAGCCGGTCCTGCGGGTCCTGGACCGGCTGGGCCCCGGCGGCCTGCGCGAGCGGGAGGAGCGACGCGACCGCCACCAGCGGGAGCACGGCATGACCTTCCAGGTGGAGGGGGAGGGCGAGCGCCGGATCTTCCCCTTCGACCTGGTCCCGCGGCTGGTCCCGCCCGGCGAGTGGGCCGAGCTGCAGCGGGCCCTGCCGCAGCGGGTGCGCGCGCTGGAGGCCTTCCTGCACGACGTGTACGGCGAGCGCCGCGTCATCGCCGACGGCGTGCTCCCCGCCTGGGTGGTCGACGAGTCCCCCGGCCACCGGGAGGCCGGGCGGCGGGTGCCGCGCGACGCCGTGCGCTGCTCCGTGGCCGGGCTGGACCTGGTCCGCGACGACGTCGGCCGGTGGATGGTGCTGGAGGACAACCTGCGGGTGCCCTCCGGCCTCGGCTACGCCGTCACCAACCGGCGGCTGATGGACGAGGTCCTGCCCGAGCTCGTCCCCGGCGGGGGGTTCGCCGACCCGGCCGGCGCGCTGCGCCTGCTGCGGGAGACGCTGGCGGCGGCGGGCGGGGGCGGTTCGCCGTCCCTCGCCGTGGTCTCCGCCGGACCGGGCGACTCCGCCTTCTACGAGCACCGGATGCTCGCCGAGGAGCTGGGGGCGGTCCTGGTCGGCCCGGCCGACCTGGAGGTCCGGCACGGCCGCGTCGAGGCGGCCGGACGCCCGGTCGACGTGCTCTACCGCCGCATCGACTCCGACGAGCTGCTGGCCGGTCCGGCCGGGGAGGCGATCCTGGACGCGGTGGAGCGCTCGGCGCTGGTCCTGGCCAACGCGCCGGGCAACGGGGTCGCCGACGACAAGTCCCTGTACCGGTACGTGCCCCGGCTCATCGAGTACTACCTGGGCGAGCAGCCGCTCATCGGCAACGTCACCACCTACCTGTGCCGGGACCCCGCCGACCGGCAGGAGGTGCTGGACCGGCTGGCCGAGCTGGTCGTCAAGCCGGTCGACGGGTTCGGCGGGCAGGGCGTGGTGATCGGCCCCGACGCCTCGCCCCAGGAGCTGCGCGGGGTCCGCGAGCGGATCCTCGCCGACCCCGACCGGTGGGTCGCCCAGGAGACGGTCCGGCTCTCGACCCACCCGGTCTTCGACGGGGAGCGGCTGAGCCCGCGCGTGGTCGACCTGCGGGCCTTCGTCTGCCTCGGTGAGACGGCGCAGGTGCCCCCGGCGGCGCTGACCCGCGTCGCCCCGGCCGACAGCATGATCGTCAATTCCTCGCAGGGCGGGGGTTCCAAGGACACGTGGCTTCCGAGGGGGGAATGATATGCGGACTGAGCGGTGAGATCCGCTTCGACGAGATGTGGTTGCAGACCCAAGGAGTCCGATGACGGAGATCCTCGGCGTCCGGGCGCACCCGCCCGCGGACACGAGCCTGACCGTCCGGCACTGCCGGACGCCCGCCCTGGCCCCGGACGGGAGCGCCGTCGCCTTCGTCGGCGACGCCGGCGGATCGCCGCGCGTCTGGATCCGGCCCCTCCGGCCGGAGGCGGCGTCACCGTCACCGTCGCCGCCGGAGACCCCGGCGGACCGGCCCGACCCGGACGCACGGCCGGTCGACACCGGGCCCGAGCCCGTCGCCGACGTGAGCTGGTCCCCGACCGGCGGGCGGCTGGCCGTCCTCGTCGTCCCGGGCGGCGGGGAGCACACGCAGGTCTGGACGGTCCGGCCCGACGGCGGCGACCTGCGCCCGCTGGCCGCGCCCGAGGGCGGCTCCGCGTCGTTCGTGCGCTGGACCGGCCGGGGCGAGATCCTCCTCGTCACCGAGATCTCCGCGGCGGGCCGCGCCGACGCGGTGCTGGTGGACGCCGCCACCGGTGAGCGGGAGGTCGTCGCGTCGGGACCGCTGACGCACCCGGCCGCGATCAGCCACGACCACGCGCGGCTGCTGCTGCGGCGCGGTCCGCGCGGCGTCCGCCGGATGCACGTGGTGGACCTGTCCGCGGGCCCCGCCGCGGGCCCTCCCCCGTCCTCCGGCTCCGGCCTGCCCTCCGGATCCGCGGACCTCCGCCCGGCCCCAGGGGAGCGGCCGCTGCTGGCGGGACTGCCCGGCTCCACCGACTACGGCATGCTCTCCCCCGACGGGCGGACCGCCTACCTGCTCACCGACGCCGGCCGCGACCGGGCCGCGCTGGTCGCGACGGCGGCGACCGGGGAGGGCGGGCCGGTCGTGCTGGCCGAGCGCCCCGACGCCGAGCTCGACCGGTTCGCGCTGAGCGCCGACGGCCGCCGCGCCGTCCTGCTGTGGAACGTCGCCGGCCGGTCGGAGCTGGAGGTGATCGAACCGGACACCGGTGCGGTCCTGCCGCTCCCCCCTCCCCCGGCGGAGGTGGTCACCTCGATCCGGGTGTCCCTGGACGGCGGGTCCGCCGTACTGGCGGCCGAGGGGCCCGGCCACCCCTCCCACGTGCTCCTGTGCGACCTGGCCACCGGGGCCTACCGGCAGGTCGCGGGCTCCGGCCCGCTCGCCGGGGCGGCCGGGGCCGAGCCGGTGCGCCTGACCGCCCGCGACGGCCTGGAGCTGACCGGCTGGCTCTACCGCGTCCCCGGCGCCGCCGGCCCCTCGCCCTTCGTCGTCTACCTGCACGGCGGCCCCGAGAGCCAGGAGCGGCCCGCCTTCAAGCCGCTGTTCCAGAACCTGGTGGCCGCCGGGATCGGGGTCTTCGCCCCGAACGTCCGCGGCTCGGCCGGTTTCGGGCGGGCCTTCCGCGACGCCGACAACCACGCGCTCCGCTTCCGCGCGATCGACGACGTCGCCGACTGCGCCGCCGAACTGGTACGGCTCGGCGCCGCCGACCCGTCCCGCATCGCCTGCATGGGCCGCTCCTACGGCGGCTATCTGACGCTGGCCGCCCTGGTCACCCATCCCGGAGTCTTCCGGGCCGGGGTCGACGTCTGCGGGATGGCCGACTTCGCGACCTTCTACGCGCGCACCGAGCCGTGGATCGCCGCGGCGGCCGTCAGCGAGTACGGCCACCCGGTCGCCGACCGCGACCTGCTGCGCGCCCTGTCGCCCCTGCACTCCTTCGACCGGCTGGCCGCGCCGCTGCTGGTGGTGCACGGCACCCGGGACACCAACGTCCCGCTGCACGAGGCCGAGCAGGTCGTCGAGGCGGCCCGGGCCCGGGGGGTCCCCTGCGACCTGCTGCTCTTCCCCGACGAGGGGCACGAGATCCGGCGGCCCGCCAACCGGGTCGTCTTCGTCAGGACCGTCGTCGACTGGCTCGCCCGCCGCCTGGGCGTCCCCGCCCCGGCGTGACGGCGCCGGGGGCGTTCCCGCGCCGCACGCCCGCCCCGAGCCGGCGGGTCCGGGGCGGCGGGTCCGGGGCGGGCGCGCGGCGCGAGGACGACGGGGGCCGGGGGCCTCCGGGAAGGGCACGGCGGCCGGAGGCCTCAGAGCAGCTCGGCGAGGACCTCGTCGACCGGCGCGGCCGTGACCCCGAGGATCTCCTCGGTCTCGGTGAAGTCCGAGACGAACGGCAGGCCCGGCGTCTCCAGCACCTCGGTGAACTCCGCCCAGAGCGGGTCGGTCAGCGCGAGCAGCGCCAGGTCCCGCTCGGTCAGCTCCTCGATCCGGGGGGCGGGCGCGCCCGCCAGCCGGGCCAGCCGGGCGGCCAGCTCGCGGAGCGACGGTGTGACGACCGGCACGTGCCAGGCCCGCCCCCAGGCCCGCTCGTCGCGGCTCGCGGCGACCAGGGTGCGAGCGGTGTCCCCGATGGAGGAGTAGCTGTGCGGCAGGTCCGGTTCCTGCGCCACGAGGGCGAGCGCGCCCGCCAGCACCCGCGGCTGCACCATGAGGCTGAAGGGCGAGACCGCGCCGGCGCCGTAGAACTGCGCGGCCCGCACCTCCGTCACCCGGGCCCCCGAAGCCGCGGCCTCCTCCCAGATCCGCGCCCGCAGGCGTCCCTTGGGGCCGGTCGCCCGCAGCGGAAGCCCCGGGCGGACGGGGCCCTCCACCAGGCCGTAGCCGTACAGGTTGCCCAGCATGACGTAGGGCACGCCGGTGCGCACCGCGGCGGTCAGCAGCCCGGCCGCCAGCGCCGGGAACTCCTGCGTCCAGCGGTGGTACGGCGGAGCGGCGCAGTTGAACAGGGTGGCCGCCCCCTCCAGCAGGCCGGTGAGCCGGTCGGCGTCGGCGGCGTCGGCGGCCGCCTTCTCGACCAGCGGATGGTCGGGGCCGCCGCCGCTCCGGCTGACGATCCGGACGCGCTCGCCCTCGGCGGCGAGCAGGAGCGCGGTGCGGGCGGCGGTGGCGCCGGCTCCGATGATCACGTGAAAGGTCATGGCCACAGCGTGCCCCCGGGACTACGATCCGGGCAGTGGCCCGAATGCCAATGATCCGGAGGATCCGGCCAATGCATCGTGTCGTGCTCGTCGTCGTCCCGCCCGTCATGAGCTTCGACGTCTCCATCCCGTACATGGTCTTCGACGGCGTCGAGTCCGGCGGCTCCCCCGGCTACGCGGTCCGGGCGTGCGCGGCCGAACCGGGCAGGACGGCCACGGTCGGCGGCCCCGACCTGTTCGTCCCCGACGGCCTGGAGGCGGTGCGCGAGGCCGACACCGTGATGGCGGTCGGCAGCGGCGGCGAACCGGCCCGCCCCCGGGTGCTGGAGGCGCTCCGGGAGGCGGCCGCCGCCGGGACGCGGATCGCCTCGCTGTGCACCGGCGCCTTCGTGCTGGCGCAGGCGGGCCTGCTCGACGGCCGCCGCGCCACCACCCACTGGGGTCTGGCCGCCGAGCTGGCCGCCCGCCACCCGGCGGTCGACGTCCGGCCCGACGTGCTCTACGTCGACGACGGCCAGGTGCTGACCTCGGCCGGCGCGGCCGCCGCCATCGACCTGTGCCTGCACCTCGTCCGGCTCGACTACGGCGCGGCCGCCGCCAACGCCGCGGCCAGGGCCGCGGTCGTCTCTCCGGTACGGCCCGGCGGCCAGGCCCAGTTCATCGAGACCCCGCTGCCGCCGGAGCGCGGGGTCTCGCTGGCCTCGACGAGGGCGTGGGCGCTGGCCCGGCTGGACCGCCCGCTGACCCTCAAGGACCTGGCCGGGCACGCCGGCACCAGCGTGCGGACCCTGACCCGCCGCTTCCACGCCGAGACCGGGCTCAGCCCGCTGCAGTGGCTGCTGCACCAGCGGATCGACCGGGCCCGCGAACTGCTGGAGACCACCCGCCTGCCGATGGACCGGGTCGCCTGGGAGAGCGGGCTGGGCAGCGCCGACTCCCTGCGCAGGCACCTGGTCGGCCGGGTGGGGCTCACCCCGACCGCCTACCGCGCGGGCTTCCGCCGCACGGGCTCCTGAGCGGGAGGCTCACGCCCCCAGGCAGGCCGGGCCGAGGAGCTGCTTGAGGTCGCCCATCAGGGCCGGGGAGGGTGAGACGCGCAGGCGGTCGTCCAGGCGCATCACGGTGGTCCGCGGGCCGTTGTGGATCTGCAGGCGGACCTCGGTGGTGCCGGGGTGGGTGGTCAGGACCTCCTTGAGGCGGCCGACCACCGGGGGCGTGCAGCGGTTCAGCGGCATGCTGACCAGCAGCGGCCCGCCCGCCTCGGTGGTCAGGTCGGGCGCGGTCACCTCCATCGCGATGATCTTCCCGACGTCCTCGCGCTTGTCCAGGCGGCCCTTGACGAAGACGATGGCGTCCTCGGCCAGGATCGTCGAACAGAGCTGGTAGGCCGACGGGAAGATCATCACCTCGATGGCGCCCTCCAGGTCCTCCAGCATGGTCAGGACCCAGGTGTCGCCCTTCTTGGTGACCTTGCGCTGGACGCCGGAGAGGATGCCGCCGACCGTCACGATCTGGCCGTCGGGGCGGCCGTCGTCCTGGAGCGCGGCGACCGAGCAGTCGGCGCCGGCGGCGAGGATGTGCTCGACGCCGAAGAGCGGGTGGTCGGAGACGTACAGGCCGAGCATCTCCCGCTCGAACGCCAGCAGGGTGGTCTTGTCCCACTCCCCCGGCGGGATCTGCACGTCGAAGGTCTGGTCCTCGGCCCCGTCGACGGCGCCGAACAGCGAGTCCTGACCGATCGCCTCGTTCTTCTTGATGTCGATGATCGCGTCCACGGCCTGCTCGTGGACCATCAGCAGGCCCTTGCGGACGTGGCCGAAGGAGTCGAACGCACCGGCCTTGATCAGCGACTCGATCACCCGCTTGTTGCAGACGATCGCCGGGACCTTGCGCAGGAAGTCCTTGAAGTCGGTGAAGCGGCCCTTCTCCTTGCGCGCGGAGATGATCCCGTCGACGACGTTGCCGCCGACGTTGCGGATCGCCGACAGGCCGAAGCGGACGTCGGTGCCGCGCGGGGTGAAGTCGAAGTCGGAGTCGTTGACGTCCGGCGGGAGCACCTTGATGCCCATCCGGCGGCACTCGTTGAGGTAGAGCGCCGACTTGTCCTTGTCGTCCTTGACCGAGGTCAGCAGCGCGGCCATGTACTCGGCCGGGTAGTTGGCCTTGAGATAGGCGGTCCAGTAGGAGACCAGGCCGTAGCCGGCGGTGTGGGCCTTGTTGAAGGCGTAGTCGGAGAACGGCAGCAGGATGTCCCACAGGGCCTTGATGGCCGCGGCGGAGAAGCCGTTGTCCTTCATGCCCTTCTCGAAGAACTCGAACTGCTTGTCCAGTTCGGACTTCTTCTTCTTGCCCATCGCGCGGCGGAGCAGGTCGGCGCCGCCGAGGGAGTAGTTGGCGACCTTCTGCGCGATCGCCATGACCTGCTCCTGATAGACGATCAGGCCGTGGGTCGTGTCGAGGATCTCCCTGAGCGGCTCCTCCAGCTCAGGGTGGATCGGGGTGATCTCCTGCTGGCCGTTCTTGCGCATCGCGTAGTTGGTGTGGGAGTTGGCGCCCATCGGACCCGGCCGGTAGAGCGCGAGCGCCGCGGAGATGTCCTCGAAGTTGTCGGGGCGCATCAGGCGCAGCAGCGAGCGCATGCCGCCGCCGTCCAGCTGGAAGATGCCGAGCGTGTCGCCCCGCGACAGCAGTTCGTAGGTCTTGGCGTCGTCCAGCGGCAGGTCCAGCAGCTCGATCATGGTGCCGGTGTTGGCCTCGATGGCCTTCAGGCAGTCGTCGATGATCGTCAGGTTGCGCAGGCCCAGGAAGTCCATCTTCAGCAGGCCGAGCGTCTCGCAGGTCGGGTAGTCGAACTGCGTGATGATCGCGCCGTCGGAGTCGCGGCGCATGATCGGGATGTAGTCGGTCAGCACCTCCGACGACATGATGACGCCGGCGGCGTGCACGCCGGTCTGCCGGATCAGGCCCTCCAGGCCCTTGCCGAGGTCGATGGCCGCCTTGACGTCGACGTCCTCGTCGTACAGCTTGCGCAGCTCGCCGGCCTCATTGAAACGAGGGTGATCCTTGTCGAAGATGCCCGCGAGCGGGATGTCCTTGCCCATCACCGCCGGCGGGAACGCCTTGGAGACCTTGTCGCCCAGCGCGTACGGATATCCCAGGACGCGGGCCGCGTCCTTGATGGCCGCCTTCGCCTTGATGGTGCCGAAGGTGGCGATCATGGCGACCTTGTCGGCGCCCCACTTCTCCGTCACGTAGCGGATCACGTCGCCGCGCCGGCGCTCGTCGAAGTCGATGTCGACGTCGGGCATGGAGACGCGCTCGGGGTTGAGGAAGCGCTCGAAGATCAGGCCGTGCGGGATGGGGTCGAGGTCGGTGATGCCCAGGGCGTAGGCGACCAGGGAGCCCGCCGCCGAGCCTCGGCCCGGCCCCACCCGGATGCCGTTGCGCTTGGCCCACATGATGAAGTCGGCGACCACGAGGAAGTAGGACGGGAACCCCATCTGGACGATGACGGCGAGTTCCTTCTCGACCCAGGCCCGGTGCTCCTCGTCCACGCCGCCGGGGAAGCGGCGCTTCATGCCCTCCCAGACCTCCTGGCGGAAGAACTCCTCCTCCGTCATGCCGTCCGGGATCGGGAAGGTCGGCATCAGGTTCTTGAACCCGAACATGCCCTCCGGTTCGACCTTCTCGGCCACCAGCAGCGTGTTGCGGCAGCCCTCGGCCCACAGGTCGGAGGAGTCGACGGCGCGCATCTCGTCGGCGGTCTTGATGTAGTAGCCGCTGCCGTCGAAGCGGAACCGGTCGGGGTCGGACAGCTGCTTGCCGGTCTGGATGCACAGCAGCGCGTCGTGGGAGGCCGCGTCCGACTCGTAGGTGTAGTGCGAGTCGTTGGTGACCAGCGGCGGGATGCCCAGCTCCTTGGAGATGCGGGTGAGCCCGTCGCGGACCCGGCGCTCGATCTCGAGGCCGTGGTCCATGATCTCCAGGAAGTAGTTCTCCCTGCCGAAGAGCTCCTGGTACTTCGCGGCGGCCGCCACGGCCTCGTCGTACTGGCCCAGGCGCAGGCGGGTCTGCACCTCGCCCGACGGGCAGCCGGTCGTGGCCATCAGGCCCTCGGCGTGCTCGGCGAGGATCTCCGCGTCCATCCGGGCCCACTTGCGGACGAAGCCCTCGGTGTAGGCGCGGGAGCTGAGCTTCATGAGGTTCTTCAGGCCGCGCTCGTTGCGCGCCCAGATCGTCATGTGGGTGTAGTAGCCACCCGCCGACACGTCGTCCTTCTTCTGGTGCGGCTCGCCCCACAGCACCGGCTTCTTCTGGTGCCGGGACGCGGGGGCGACGTAGGCCTCGATGCCGATGATCGGCTTGATCCCGGCCCCGGTGGCCTGCTTGTAGAAGTCGTACGCGCCGTGCATGTTGCCGTGGTCGGTGATCGCGATGGCGGGCATGCCCAGGTCGCCGACCTGCTTGAACATCTGCTTCAGACGGGCGGCTCCATCGAGCATGGAGTACTCCGTGTGAACATGCAGGTGCACGAACGAGTCTGACATGCGGCCCCGCCTCTCCCCTTGTCCCGCGTCGGCGAAGGGAAGCTTACGCGCGTTCGCCCGCCCCCGGGGCGCTCCCCGGCCTCCTCTCCCCGGAGCCCGCGGCCCGCTCCCGGAGGCCGTCCGCGGCCCGCCCTCCGGCCGGGGAGTCCGCCCCGCCGCGCGGTCCCCGGCCCCGGCGCTCTGCGGCCCGGCGCTCCCCGGTCCAGTGCTCTCAGCCCCGGCGCTCTGCGGCCCGGCGCTCCTCGGCCAGGTGCAGCCCCGCCTCGATGACGGCGTTCATGATGGGCGCCAGGCGCGCCTCGCCCAGGGACGGGGCCCGCCGGGCCATCTCCGCGACCAGGCGGCGCTCACGCTCCATGTCGCGCCCGGCGAACCCGCCGACCGGCTTGAGCCGCTGGACCGTCCCGGCGAGCTCGGCGCGGCGCTCCAGCAGCACCGCCAGGGCCGCGTCGACGCGGTCGATGGCGCCGCGGGCGGCCGGCACGGAGCCCGGCTCCTCCCTGCGGGTCAGCGCGCCGACGATCCGCACCGCCTCCTGGGCGGCGGCCGTGGTCCGCCGCGACGGGTCGGGGGACAGCAGCAGCCCGTCGGCCCCGGCCGCGACCGCGGCGGCGGCCAGTGCCGGGTCGTCGCCCAGTCCCGCCAGGACCGGGCGGCCGGACCGCTCCCGGGCCCTCCGCATCAGGGCCAGGTCGGGAGGGGCCGCCGGCGAGCCCGCCCGCCCGCGCCCGCCGCCCTCGCAGAGCACGACCCGGTCGCCGGCGTCGGCGGCGCAGTAGTCGGCGACGGCCAGCCACTCCTCCGGGGACGTGGCCGGGCCGCGCTGGACGACCACCGGCAGGCCGAGCCGGGAGACCGCCCTGACCAGCCGCAGGTCGCGCGTCCAGGCCGCCCCGACCACCACTCCGTCGGCCCCGGCGGCGATCCGCGGCAGGTCGTCGGCGCAGGACGGCTCCACCAGGACCGGCCCGGCCCAGTGGGCGCGGACCTCTGCCAGGGCGTCGGCGGCGGTGCCGCCGGCGGGTCCGCCCCGGCGTTCGCGCAGGTCGATCCAGCGCGCGTCCGCGCCGGGCCCGCCGATCACCACGGCCGGACCGGCGCCCAGCGTGAGGGTCCCCAGGCGCACGGCTCCCCGCTCCGCCCGCTCGGTCGGCTGTACGGTCAACGACATCTCGGCTCCCAGATGCTCAAGCCGGCGCGCGTCCCGCGAACCGGCGAGGTGCAAGAAACAAAAAAGGCAGAGACGGGTCGTCTCTGCCTGCGCCGGCTCAGGAGGGTCGCTGGGTCACGCGTCGGGCGACCGGCTCTCCGGAGCCGGCCTGATAAACGCGGAACAGCGGTTCATACCGCCGAGTCTAGGCCACCTGCGCCCGATTCGCCACGGGACGGGACGACGGTCTCAGATGGCGGACAAGCCGCAGGGGGCCGGACGCTCCCGGCAGGTAGGGCACTACAGCCGCTCGGAGGGTCGGGGCGGATCCCTGTTTATGGGAGGATCTTCTCCACTGTGAGGGAGGTCAACGCGGGTGATGCAGTCGGAGGGGAATCAGGAAGGGCGACGCGTCGCCGGCCGCTACCATCTCCTGGAGCCCATCGGGCGGGGCGGGATGGGCACGGTCTGGAAGGCTCACGACGAGCTCCTCGACCGGACCGTCGCCATCAAGGAGGTCCGCTACTCCGCCGCCCTCGGTGAGGACGTCCAGACGCTCAACCAGCGCCTCCTGCGGGAGGCTCGTGCGGCGGCCCGGCTGACCCATCCGAACGTCGTGGTGGTCTACGACGTGATCGAGGAGAACGAGCAGCCCTGGATCGTCATGCAGCTCGTGCAGTCCCGCTCGCTGGGCCAGGTGCTCCGCGAGGACGGGCCGCTGCCTCCCCGGCAGGTCGCCGAGATCGGGCTGGCCCTGCTGGGGGCGCTGCAGAGCGCGCACGACGCCGGGGTGCTGCACCGCGACGTCAAGCCGGAGAACGTCCTGCTCGCCCAGAACGGCAGGGTCGTGCTCACCGACTTCGGCATCGCCAAGCTGGACTCGGAGAGCACGCTGACCATGACCGGCGTGGCGGGCACCCCCGCGTTCATCGCGCCGGAGCGGCTGCGCGGCCTGCCGGCCCGCCGGGAGTCCGACCTGTGGTCGCTCGGCGCGACGCTGTACGCGGCGGTGGAGGGCAGGTCCCCGCACGACCGCAAGATGCCGCTGGCCACCATGCACTCGGTCATGACCGACCCGCCCGACCCGGCGCGCAACGCCGGTCCGCTGCTGCCGGTGCTG
Source organism: Planomonospora antibiotica (assembly GCF_014647955.1). Classification (NCBI taxonomy): domain Bacteria; kingdom Bacillati; phylum Actinomycetota; class Actinomycetes; order Streptosporangiales; family Streptosporangiaceae; genus Planomonospora; species Planomonospora antibiotica. The sequence goes on from NZ_BMQE01000009.1 coordinate 130,619, forward strand.
GAGGGGCTGCTCCGCAAGGAGCCCGTCCAGCGGCTCACCTACGCCGAGGCCTCCGCCATGCTGCGGAAGGTCACCGAGGGCCGTTCCCCCACGCAGCCCTCGTGGATGATCCGCCCGGCCTCCTCCCCGTCCTCCCCGGCCGGCGCCGCGCCCGCCGGAGACGGCTCGCCCGCGGCTGCCGAGCGCCGCAAGCCCTACGGGGCTCCGGCGCCCCGCAAGCCCGCGACACCGCCCTCGCCCGCCCGGCCCGCCGGGGGCCCGGCCGTGCCGCCCGCCCGCGAGAAGCCCGTCACCCCGCCCCAGCGGGAGAGGCCCCTCGCCCCGCCCCCGGGCGGCGGACCCGTCCCGCCGTCCGGCGCCGACCGGCCGGACGCCCCCTCCTTGCGGAAGGCGTCCCGGAACGACGGCGAGACCGCCTCCGCCGAGCACGGCGCGCCGGCCGCGCGCCGGGAGGCGGCCCCCGCTTCGGAGAGCGGCGCGGCGGTGATCCCGCAGACCGGGCAGGTCAAGCCGCCGTCCGCCCGCGAGGCCGCGTCCTCCGGCGGGGACGCCGCGCCGCCGGCCGGGGACGGCTCTGTGTCCGCGGACGGGTCCCCCGCGGCCCCTCCGGCCATCGCGGCCTCCTCGGCGGCACCCCCGCCCGGCGGTGCCGCCGGGGATGATCCGGCGGCCTCCGGCGCCCCGTCCGCCCCCTCCCCCTCCCCGTCCCCGGACATCAGGAAGTACGTCAGGAGCCTGGTCCCCGAAGAGCCCGCCGAGCCGCCGGCCGTACCCGCACCCGCGCCGGCGCCGAGGACCCAGCCCGCGCCGGTACGGCGGGGCGGGCCCGCGCCCGGCCCTGCCGACCAGGAGCGGACCCGGCTGGGAACCACCGTGTTCGCCGGAGGCGCCGGTCTCACCGCCCCGCCCGGGGTCCGGCGCGCCCTGCCCATCGTGGTGGGCGCCCTGGTCCTCGTGGGCGGCGTGGGCGTCTGGATCGGCATGAACAGCGGTGACGACGGCGAGGCCGGTACGGCCGGGCAGAGCCGGCCGAGCGCGTCCGCGCCCGCCGGGAGCCCCACGGAGCCCGGCGGATCCGGCGAGTCCGGGGAACCCGGCGGCGGGGACTCCTCGCCGGACCCGTCCTCTCCCACGCCCTCCCCGTCGGAGAGCGAGAAGAAGACCGACGACAAGAAGGAAAAAAAGGATAAGTCAAAGCTCCCCTCCGGCTGGCGCATGCACAAGGACCCCTTCGGGTTCTCGGTCGGCCTGCCCAAGGGCTGGAAGGTCGAGCGGCGGCAGGGGACCCAGGTGCGGTTCCGCGGCCCCGACGACCGGAGGAGCTACCTCATGATCGATTACACCGACAGCCCGGGCCCCGACTCCAAGAAGGACTGGGACGTCTACGAGCCCCAGGCCCGCGGCGGTTTCCCCGGCTACAAGCGCATCCGGATCGAGAAGGTCGACTACATGGAGGACGCCGCCGACTGGGAGTTCACCTGGGAGCCGGGCTACGGCAAGGTCCGTGTGCTCAACCGGGGGTTCATCACCAAGGGCGGCCGGGGGTATGCGATCTACTGGCACACCCCCGCCTCCAAGTGGAAGAAGAACCTGAAGCTGTTCGAGGGCTTCGCCGCGACCTTCTCGTCGAAAAAGTGAAGTCCCGCCCGACCGGCTACGATTCGTGAGCCGGGGAGGGAGTCGAGGACATGACCGAACGGAGGGTCGCGGGCCGGTACCACCTGCTCGAACCCATCGGTGAAGGCGGGATGGGCGTCGTCTGGCGCGCCCACGACGAGCTTCTCGACCGGGTCGTCGCGGTCAAGGAGGTCCGCTACCGCGGGATCGACGAGAGCGCGCGGGCCGACCTGAACCAGCGGACCGTCCGGGAGGCCAAGACCGCCGGCCGGCTCGACCACCCGTCCGTGATCATCGTGCACGACGTGGTCGAGGAGGGCGGGCGGCCCTGGATCGTCATGCAGCTGGTGCGCTCGCGCTCGCTGGGCGAGACCGTCCGCGAGCGGGGGCCGCTCCCCCCGGACCGGGTGGCCGCCGTCGGGCTGAGCGTGCTGGGCGCGCTGCGGGCCGCGCACGCCGCCGGCGTGCTGCACCGCGACGTCAAGCCGGAGAACGTCCTGCTGGCCCACGACGGCCGGGTGGTGCTGACCGATTTCGGCATCGCCTCGACCTCCCACGAGCCGGGGATCACCCGGACGGGCGGGATGGTCGGCACTCCCGCCTTCCTGCCGCCCGAGCGGCTCCACGGCCTGCCCGCCACGCCGGAGTCGGACCTGTGGTCGCTCGGCGCCACGCTGTACGCGGCGCTGGAGGGCCGTCCGCCCTTCCACAAGGCCACGCCCGCCGCGACCATGATGGCCGTCCTGGCCGGCGAGCCGCCGCCGCTGAGCCACACCGGCCCGCTGGCCTCGGCCGTCCTGGGACTGCTGGCCAAGGAGCCGGTCGCCCGCATGGGCGCCGACGAGGCCGAGGCCCTGCTCGCCCTCGCCGCCGCCGGCCGTACCGTGCCCGACGGCGCGCCCCCGCCTCCGCCGCCCTCCGTGGAGCCGCCCTACCCCGCCTCCCTGGCGGCTCCATCCGCTCCCGCACCGGAGGCGCGCCCGGCACTCCGCAGGCGCCCGTCGCGATCCGGCGCGGCCGCCGGGCGTCCCTCCCCCGCGGGCCGGCCCGCCCGCGCCGGGACGGCGGCACCGCACGGCGCACCGCCGACGCCCGTGTACGGCGGCACGTCACCGGAGGCCGCCCACGGCGGTGCGGCGTACGGCTCGCCGCCGGAGACCGTGTACGGCACGCCCGCACCCCCTCGCCCGGCCCCGCCGGAGACCGTGTACGGCACGCCCGCACCCCCTCGCCCGGCCCCGCCGGAGCAGCCGCACGCCGGCGAACCGGCGGTCCACCACGGGCCCGCACCGTACGGGCACGGACCTGCGCACCCCGGATACCCGCCGACCCGTCCCGGCGGTCCCGCGGAGACCGGATATGCCGGATACGCCGCCCATTCCGGCGGCCCCGCGGAGGCCGGGCACCCCGGGCTTCCGGGCGGCCCGGTGGAGCGCCCGCATCCCGGCCACCCCGGTGGGCCCGCCTACCAGGCCCAGCCCACGCGCTCCGGCGGACCCGGCCGCCGGGGGCGCCGGGGGCGCGACGGGGACCCCGTGCCTCCGGCGCGGCCCGCGGCCGGGCGGATCGCCCTCATGGTGGGCGCGCCGGTGCTCGCGGTGGTCCTCGGCGTGGGCGGCTGGCTGGTGTTCCAGGACGGCCGGGCCCCGGCGGCGGCGACCCGGCCCGCGGACGGCTCCGCGGAGTCCGGCGGGCCCACCGCACCGCCCGACCGGCCGACCGGCCGGCCCACACCGGCTCCCACCCCCTCCGCGCCTCGGCTCCCGAAGGGCTGGCGGCTGTACGAGGACCCGGAGATGGGCTTCAGCGTCGCGATCCCGAAGCACTGGACCGCCGTCCGCGCCGCCGACCGCGACCGGGTGGAATTCCGGGCGCCGGGGGCGGCGAGCTTCCTGTGGATCGAGTCGACCGACGATCCCGAACTCGATCCGGTCAGGCACTGGGAGAAGGTCGAGAAGGTCATCCGGAAGGTCCGGACGGGTTACCGGCGGATCGCCATCAGCCCGCTGAACTACCGGGGCATGGCCGCCGCCGACTGGGAGTTCACCTACACCAGCAAGGGCGTGCCGACCCGGGTCGTGGACCGGGGGTTCCGCACCGTGGACGGCACGCCGTACGCGATCTACTGGGAGAGCCCGGAGGCACGGTGGGACCGGACGTACTTCGACCGGTTCACCGAGACGTTCCAGCCGTGACCCCGGCGGACCCGGCGCCCTCCGCTCCGGCGCACCCGGGAGGCCCGCCGGCCCCCGCGGATCCGGCAGCCCCGCCCGCCCCCGCGGATCCGGTGCACCCGGTCCCCGGGGCGGCCCCGCCGGTCCCCGCCGAGGCGGCGCGCTTCTGGCGGAGCCCGGCGCTGCCCGGGGTGGACCTGCTCAAGGCCCGCTACGTCACGCACCGCTTCACCCGGCACGTGCACGAGCAGTACGCGATCGGCGTGGTCCTGTCCGGGGTCGAGGAGTTCGACTACCGGGGCGCCCGGCACCGCGCCGGGGCCGGTTCCCTGGTCCTGGTCGATCCGGAGCAGGTGCACGACGGCCACGCGGGCGTGCCGGGCGGCTGGACCTACCGGATGCTCTACCCGTCCGTGGAGGTGATCGCCGCCGTCGCGGCGGAGCTGCTGGCCGGGCGGGGCACGCCGTACTTCCCCGAGGCCGTCGTCCCCGGGGCGCCGGGGGCCCCCGGCGCGCACGCCGCCGCCCTGCTGCGCGCCGCCCACCGGGCCGCCGAGCTCGGCGACGACCTGGCCTCCTCCACCCTGGCCCGCACCGCCTTCGGCGCGCTGGTCCGCGACCACGCCGCCCGCCGCCCGCCGCGGTCTCCCCTGCCCGCAGGCGACCGCGCGGTACGGCTGGCCCGGGAGATCCTGCACGAGCGCCTCGTCGACCCGCCGACCCTGGAGGACCTGGCCCGGGCCGTGGAGGTGCGGCCGTTCGCCCTGCTCCGGGCCTTCAAGGCCGCCACCGGCCTGCCCCCGCACACGTACCTGAACACGCTCCGGGTACGGCGGGCGCGCGCCCTGCTGGACTCCGGCACACCCGCCGCGCGGGTCGCCGCCGAGGTCGGGTTCACCGACCAGGCCCACCTGAACCGGCACTTCAAACGGATCGTGGGCGTGCCGCCGGGCGCCTACCAGCGTGCAGGAACGTACAAGAACCATCGCTGAGCCGCACATAGCCTCACGTGCATGGAGACAACCACTCGTTCCCCGGCGATCCGGGACGGGCTGGGCGTGGGGATCGCGGTCGGGCTCTCCGGGCTGGCGTTCGGCGCCGCCGCCGTCACCGCCGGGCTGAGCGTGGCCCAGGCGTGCGTGCTGAGCCTGTTCGCCTTCACCGGCGCCTCGCAGTTCGCCCTGGCCGGAGTCGTCGCGGGCGGCGGAAGCCTGGCCGCGGGCGCGGTGGGCGCGCTGCTGCTCGGCGTCCGCAACGGCCTGTACGGCCTGCGCCTGTCCGGCCTGCTCGGCGCCCGCGGCTGGCGCCGTCTCCCGCTGGCCCACGGGGTGATCGACGAGACGACGGCGGTGGCCCTGGCCCAGCCGGACGCGGAGTCGGCCCGGACCGGGTTCCTCGTCACGTTCGGCAGCCTCTACCTGACCTGGAACGCCACCACCCTGCTCGGCGCGCTGGGCACCTCGCGGGTGGCCGATCCGGCGGTGTTCGGGCTGGACGTGGTGGGCCCGGCGACGTTCCTGGCGATCCTCTGGCCCCGGCTGACCGGCTCCGGACCCGAGGCCCGCGAGCTCCGGATGATCGCGGCGGGCGGCGCGGCCGTCGCGCTGGCCGCGACCCCGTTCACCCCTGCGGGCGTGCCCGTGCTGCTGGCCGCCGCGGCCGTGCTCGCCGTGCTGCTGAGGAGGCCGAGATGATCCGTGTCCCCCCGTCCCGCCGTCCCCTTGACCGCGGAGAGGGTCTCCTCCGTCCCGGCGGGGGGTGCCGATGAGCGTGTGGCAGGCGGTGGTGGCCGTCTGCCTGGGCTGCTACGCGCTGAAGCTGGCCGGGCTCTCGGCGCCGCGCCGGGTGCTCGACCACCCCGGCGTGCAGCGCTTCGCCGCGCTGGTCCCGGTGGCGCTGCTGTCCGCGCTCATCGCGGTGCAGACCTTCACCGCCGGTCAGGCGCTGGACCTCGACTGGCCGCGCACGGCCGGGCTGGGCGCGGCCGTGGTCGCGCTGCTGCTGCGTGCGCCGTTCCTGGTGGTGCTGGTCGCGGCGGCGGCCGTCACGGCCCTGCTCCGCCACGCGGGGCTGTGACCGGCCGGTCCCGGTCCACCGCTCCGGTCCGCCTCCCGGCAGGCCGGCGGCCGGGACCCTACGGCGGTTCGGAGGCGGCGGACGGATCAGCCGGCGGTTCGGAGGCGGCGGATCAGCCGGCGGGCAGCACCATCCGGAAGACCGCACCCTCTCCCGGCCGGGAGTCCACCTCGGCGCGGCCGCCGTGGGCGGCGGCGACCGCGGCCACGATCGCCAGCCCGAGCCCGGCCCCGCCCCGGCGGCGGTCCCCGCCGCGGGCGTGGTCGGCGCGGTAGAAGCGCTCGAACACGAGCGCCCGCTGCTCCTCGGCCAGACCCGGCCCCTCGTCGGCGACCTCGACGACCGCCTCGCCGTCGTCCCGGCGCACCCGGACGACGGCCGCGGTGCCCGGCGGGGTGTGGGCGAGCACGTTGGCCAGCAGGTTGCCCACCGCCTGGCGGATCCTGGCGGCGTCACCGGGCACCTCGACCGGTCCCGGGTGCTCGGTCCGCAGCGGCCGGTCCGGCTCGATGGCGAGGGTGTCGGCCACCGCGTCGGCCACCAGGGAGGTCAGCTCGACCGGGGCGCGCTCCAGCGGCCGCGCCTGGTCCAGGCGCGCGAGCAGCAGCATCTCGTCCACCAGTGCGCCCATCCGGGTCGCCTCCGCCTCGATCCTGCTCATCGCCTTGGCCAGATCCTCGGGCCGGGTGGCCGCACCGCGCCGGAACAGCTCGGCGTACCCCCGGATGGTGGCGACGGGCGTGCGCAGTTCGTGGGAGGCGTCGGCGACGAACCGGCTCAGCCGTTCCTGCGACTCCTCGCGCTGCCGGAACGCCCGTTCGAGCTGCCCCAGCATCGCGTTGAGCGCGTGGCCGAGGCGGCCCACCTCGCTCCCGGCCGGGCCCGTCTCGATCCGGCGGTCGAGGTCGCCCGCGCCGATGTCCGCCGCCGCCTCCACGATCCGGTCCAGCGGGCGCAGGCCCCGGCGGACCAGGTGCGCGGCGAGCAGGGTCAGGGCCGCCAGGGCCACCGCCGACGAGACGACCAGGACGCGGGCGACGCGGCCGGTCAGCTCGTCGGAGGCCGCGAGCAGCGCCTCCGGGGAGTCCAGGGCGAGCAGCCTGGCGCCGTGGTGCCCGCGCCAGTCCTGCAGCGCCCCGAAGACGGCCCCGGCGACCAGGCCGAGGGCCAGGGCGACCAGGCCGGCGACCGTCACGACCAGCCGGGCGCGCAAGGATGCGGGCACGGGCACCGCCCGGGACGCGGGCACAGGTACCGCCCGGGACGCGGCCGGACGGGAGCGCGGGCCGGCGCGGTCGGCGCGGTCGGCGCGACCGATGCGACCGATGCGGGTGGCACGGCCTGGGCGGTCGGCACGGCCTGGGCGGTCGGGGCGGTCGGGGCGGGAGGGCATCAGTCCTCCCGGGGCAGCCGCAGGACGTAGCCCACGCGGGGCACGGTGTGGATGAGGGGCGGCCCGCAGGAGTCGACCTTGCGGCGCAGGTAGCTGATGTACGTCTGCACGACGCCGTCGTTGCCGCCGAAGTCGTACTGCCACACGTGGTCGAGGATCTGCCGCTTGGACACCAGCCGGCCCGCGTTCGCGGTCAGGAAGCGCAGCAGCTTGAACTCGGTGGGGGTGAGGTCGATGCGCCGGTCGTCCCGGCGGACCTCGTAGGCGTCCTCGTCGATGACCAGGCCGGCGAAGGCCAGGCGGCCGGTCTCCGGCCCGGTGCGCCGCGTCCGCCGCAGCACCGCCCAGATCCGGGCGATCAGCTCCTCCAGGCTGAACGGCTTGGTCACGTAGTCGTCCCCGCCCGCGGCCAGCCCGCCGATCTTGTCCTCGGTGGCGTCCCGCGCGGTGAGGAACACCACGGGGACCTCCGACCCGGCCGCCCGGATCCGCCGGCACACCTCGGTGCCGGGCACGTCGGGCAGCATCACGTCCAGCACGACCAGGTCGGGGCGGAAGGACTCCGCCAGCGACACCGCCGCCGCGCCCGTCCCCGCCGTCTCCGTCTCGAACCCCTCGTAGCGCAGGGCGGTCGCCACGAGATCGGCGAGATAGGGCTCATCGTCCACGACCAGTATCCGGCTCACCCCGCCAGTCTCCCCCAGCCGATCTTCGGAAGCCCTGGGAGAACTCTGTGAAACCGGATCCGCAGAGTTCTCCCAGGACGGCCGCACGGCCGTTGAAGATCATCCTGCTGCACTGGGGTCCATGGAGAGACTCTCGGCATTCGTCCTGCGGCGCAGGCGGCTGGTGACGCTGCTGGCCGTGTGCGCGTTCCTGGCGGGCCTGGCCGCCACCCCCTTCGCGATCCAGCGCCTGTCCGAGGAGTACGCCCACCCCGGCATGCCCGCCTTCGACGCCAACCAGGAGATCGTCCGCCTCTACGGCAACGGCGGTTACCAGCGGCCGTTCGTCCCGGTCGTGGTCCTGCCCGGCGGCATGCGGGCGGAGGAGCACCGGGAGGTGATCGGCAGGGCGTTCGCGGCCGTCGCGGCGGCACTGCCCGAGGCCCGCGTGGTCTCCTACACCGACACCGGCGACCCCCGGCTCGTCGGCGCGGACGGCCGCACCACCTTCGGGCTGGTCTTCCCCGGCACCTACTCCGACGGCAGCCCGCCGGGCGGCGGCCTGGGCGAGACGCCCGACGAGAGCCCGGTGATCGTCGCGGCCATGGCCCCGGTCCTGCCGGAGGGCGCCACCGTCCACGTCACCGGGCTGGACGCCCTCGCGCCGAGCGTGGACGCCGGCGGCGTGGACGTCCCCGCCAAGATCGGCATCGGTGCGGCCGCCGCCGTGATCGTGCTGTTCGGCGTCTTCCGCTCCGCCCTGGCGCTCGTACCGCTGCTGATCTCGGTGCTGGCGGTCTTCACCTCGTTCGCCGTGATCCTGCTGCTGACGCTGGTGACGACGGTGCACGACGTGGCGCTCACCACCATGCCGCTGCTGGGCCTGGGCATCGCGATCGACTACTCGCTGCTGCTGGTGGCCCGGTGGCGGGAGGAGCGGGCGCGCGGCCACCGCGGTGACGAGGCCGTGCACCGGGCGATGCGCGGCGCCGGGCGCGCGGTGCTGTTCAGCGGCGCGGCGGTCGCGATCGGCCTGGTGACCATGGTCGTCCTGCCGGTGCCGTTCCTGCGCAGCCTCGGGCTGGCCGGGATGGTCATCGCGGCGGTCAGCGTGGCCGTCACGCTGACCGTGCTCCCGGTCCTGCTCGCCCTGGCCGGGCGGCGATCGGAGCGCAGGCGGGCCCGGTCCGGCGAAGCCCTCCCGGCGGCCCGGCCGGGTACGGCGGGCACACCCGGTACGGCGGGCACACCCGGTACGGCGGGCACGCCGTACCACCGGGAGGCGAGGGCCGGGCGCGCCTGGTCGGCCTGGGCTCGCGGGGTGGTGCGGCTGCGCGTGCCGGCCGCCCTGGTCTCCGGCGGCCTGCTGGTCGCGCTGACCGTGACCGCGTTCGGCGTCGACCTGGGCCTGCCCGAGAGCGGCGACCTGCGCACCTCGGGACCCGGCCACGAGGGGCTGGCCGCACTCCGGCGGGCCGGAGTCCCCGCCGGTTCCCTCACCCCGTTCGACGTGCTGGTCGCCGGCGACCCCGTGCCGGCGGTCGAGCGGATCAGGGCCGTCGAGGGCGTCTCCGCCGTGCTCGCCCCCCAGAACCCGTCCTGGCGGCGGGGCGGCACGGCGGTCGTCACCGTGCTCCCGGTCGCGGAGAACGGGAGCGACGCGGGTCAGGAGACCGTCGCCCGGGTCCGCCGGGCCGTACCGGGGACCGTCCGGGTGGGCGGCGGCGCGGCGCAGAGCATGGACTTCCGGGAGCACGCCTACGGGGCCTTCCCGTGGATGCTCGCCCTGATCGCGCTGGCCACGTTCGTGATGCTGGCCCGGGCGTTCCGCTCCCTGCTGCTGCCGCTCAAGGCGATCGTGCTCAACCTGCTCTCGCTGGGCGCGGTGATCGGCGCGATGGTCCTGCTCTGGCAGTCCGGCTGGGGCACGCGCGAGCTGCTCGGCATCCAGCCGACCGGTTCCATCGGCGAGTTCGTCCCCCTGACGATCTTCGCCTTCCTGTACGGCCTCAGCATGGACTACGAGGTGTTCATCCTGGCCAGGATGCGGGAGGAGTACGACAGGTCGGGCGACACCGTCCGCGCGGTGGTCGAAGGCGTCGGCAGGACCGGCCGCCTGGTCACCTCGGCCGCGCTGATCCTGTTCGTCTCCTTCGCCGCCCTGGCCATGACCCCCGAACTGGACGTGAAGGTGTTCGCCAGCGGCCTGGCCCTGGGCATCCTGCTGGACGCGACCCTCATCCGGGGTGTCCTCGTCCCGGCCGTGGTCGCGATGATGGGCCCCTGGAACTGGTGGCTGCCCGGCTGGGCCGCCCGGCTGCTGCGGGTGGAGCCCTCGCCGCTGCGCACCGGGCGCACCGTGCGGCCCGCGGACGGGGCCGTGACCTCCCCCGGAGACGATCATCTGCACCGGACCGCGTGAAACGTCCCGATTACCCTCTTCGATCCAGGGTAGTCCGAGCCTCATGTCCGATTCTCAGGAGCTCATCGCTGACCGGTATCGGCTGCTGGAACACATCGGCCGGGGGGGCATGGGCACGGTCTGGCGCGCCCGGGACGAGGTGCTCGGCCGGAACGTGGCCGTCAAGGAGGTCATCCCCTCACCCGACCTGACGGGTCCCGAACGCGAGGTCTTCACCGTCCGCACGCTCCGGGAGGCGCGTGCGGCCGGCCGGATCGGCCACCCGTGCGTCGCGACGGTCTACGACGTGGTCGAGGAGCGGGGCCGTCCCTGGATCGTGATGCAGCTGGTGGACTCCCGCACGCTCGGCGCCGTGATCAGGGAGGACGGGCCGCTGCCGCCCGCCCGGGTGGCGAGGATCGGGCTGGAGGTGCTCGGCGCGCTGGTCGCCGCGCACCGGGTGGGCGTGCTGCACCGCGACGTCAAACCGGACAACGTGCTGCTCGCCGCCGACGGCCGGGCGGTGCTGACCGACTTCGGCATCGCGATGCTGGAGGGCGACTCCTCGGTGACCAGGACCGGGGCGCTCATCGGCACCCCGGCCTTCATCGCGCCGGAGCGGGCGGGCGGCGGCCCCGCGGAGTTCGCCTCCGACCTGTGGTCGCTCGGCGTGACGCTGTACATGGCGGTCGAGGGGCGCTCCCCCTTCCAGCGCGCCCATCCCCTGGCCACGCTCGCGGCGGTCATGCACGAGCCGCCGCCTCCACTCCGGTACGCCGGCGCGCTGGGGCCGGTGATCTCCGGTCTGCTCCGTAAGGACCCGCGGCTGCGCATGTCCGCCCAGGAGGCCTGCGCCTCCCTCCGGGGGATCGTGGACGGGACCGCGCCCGACCCCACCATGCCGATCGACCTGACGGCCCGCGGCCGCGGTCCCGCGGCCGGAGAGCCGGAGACCGGTCCCGGCCCGGCGGCCCCCGCCGCGGTTCCGGCTGCGCTGCTCGCGGGCTCGGCGGCGTACGCCGGGCCCGCGGCGGAACCCCTGCCGGGGAGGAACGGAGCGGCGGGGGCCGGACCGGCGGGGACGCCGCCGGCCCCGCCGCAGGCCGGACCGCCCGCCGGGCAGGCACCGCCCCCCGCGGCGGCCCCCGTCTCCCGGCGCCGTCCGGTCATGGCCGGGGTCGCCGCGTCCGCGCTCGCGATCGCCCTGTCCGCCGGGGGGATGGCGTGGGTCACCGCTCAGGGCTCGGAGGGAGGGACGCACCCGGCGGGTCCGGCGAACCCGACCGTGCAGGCCAGCGTCCCGGCGAAGGGGCGTACCGCGCCGCCCGCCACCGACACGGTGGGGGCCGACTCCCACCCGGCCGGGTCCGGCGGTTCGCGGCCCGCCGCCCGACCGACGGATGCCCCCGCCCAGGAGCGCGGAGCACCGCGGGAGGAGTCGTCCGGGAAGCCGACCCAGAAGCCTTCGCAGAAGCCTTCCCGGAAGCCCTCGGGGAACTCCGGGAACGGGCAGGGCGCGACGGAGGAGCAGCCCGACAAGGGCCGGGACGACGGCGACGGCCAGGGCAACGGGCAGGGCAACGGCAACGGGCAGGACGGCGGGCAGGGCAACGGCAACGGCAACGGCAACGGCCAGGACGGCGGGCAGGGCAACGGGCAGGACGGCGGCGACGGGCAGGACGGCGGCGCGGACCCGCCCGGCCAGGTCGCCCCCGGGAACGGGGCGAACGCCATGAGCGCCGACGCACCGGGCAAGGCCAGGAAGACCAAGAAGCCTAAGAGTCGCCGCTGACGACCTTGAGGGAGTGCGCCAGGTCGGCGGGGTACTCCGCGGTGAAACCGACCCACTCGCCCGTCGACGGGTGCTCGAAGCTCAGCGAGACCGCGTGCAGCCACTGCCGGGTCACGCCCAGTCTCGCGGCCAGCGTGGGGTCCGCGCCGTACAGCATGTCGCCGACGCACGGGTGGCGCAGCGCCGACATGTGCACCCGGATCTGGTGCGTCCGGCCGGTCTCCAGCTTGATGCTCAGCAGCGACGCGGCGCGGAAGGCCTCGACCGTGTCGTAGTGGGTGACCGACTCCTTGCCGCCCGCCACGACCGCGAACCGGCCGTCCCCGAAGGGGTGGCGGTCGATCGGCGCGTCGACGGTGCCCCGCAGCGGGTCGAGGTGCCCCTGGACCAGCGCGTGGTAGAGCTTGTCGACCGTGCGCTCCTTGAAGGCCCGCTTCAGGTGGGAGTAGGCGTGCTCGCTCTTGGCCACGACCATCGCACCGGTGGTGTTGGCGTCCAGGCGGTGCACGATGCCCTGGCGCTCGGCGGCGCCGCTGGTCGCCACCTGGTGCCCGCTGCCCAGCAGGCCGCCGATGACGGTCGGCCCGGTCCAGCCCGTGGTCGGATGGGCGGCCACGCCGACGGGCTTGTTGACGACGATGATGTCGTCGTCCTCGTGGAGGATCGCCATGCCGGGGATGGGCTCGGCGACCGGCATCGGCGCGGCGGGCGGCGGCGGCAGCGTCACGTCCAGCCACTCCCCGCCCTGGACCCGGTCGGACTTGGCGGCGGTGGAGCCGTCCACCAGCACGTCGCCGGAGGCGATCAGCTCCGCCGCGCGGGTGCGGGAGAGGCCGAACAGCCGGGACAGGGCCGCGTCGAGGCGCTCGCCCTCCAGGCCGTTGGGGATCGGAAGACTCCGCTGGTCAGCCATTGTCGTTCTGCTCCTTCTGACCGGTGTCGCGCGTTCCGTCGATCTGGTAGCCCCGCCAGGCGAGGAAGACCGCGAGGATGCCGCCGCAGACGATCCCCGCGTCGGCGATGTTCCAGACGGGGAAGTGCCCGGGGAAGGTCTCGATGAAGTCGACGACGTATCCCTGGAACGGGGCCTCCCTGCCGAAGCCCGATGGCCAGCGGAAGACGCGGTCGGTCAGGTTGCCCAGCGCCCCGCCGAGCAGCAGGCCGAGCGTGACCGCCCAGGGCAGGCTGCGCAGGTGCCGTGCGGTGCGCAGGATCGCGATCACCACCCCGGCCGCGACGAACGTGAAGACGATCGTCATGCCGGTCCCGATGCTGAAGGCGGCGCCGGAGTTGAAGATCACCCGGAACTGGAGGAGGTCCGGGACCAGCACGAGCGGATCCCGGCCCTCCAGGGTCTTCAGCACGACCGTCTTCGTGACCAGGTCGAGGAGGTAGACGATCGGCGCGATCGTCGCGAGCACGGCGATGCGCCGCCTTCCGGGAGGGGGGACCGGCCCGTCCGCGCCGGCGGCCCCTTCCGTCTCACCGTTCGCGGCACCGCCCGCGGCGCCGTCCGCCGTGTCGCCGGCGGCCCCTTCCGCCCCGCCGCCCGCGGCACCGGGGCCACCGGTGCCGCCGCCGGGGCCGCCCGCGGCGCCGCCCTCGGTCAGCGGCGCTCCTCCCGCTGCTTGCAGGCCACGCACAGCGTCGCCCTCGGAAACGCCTGCAGGCGCTCCTTTCCGATCGGCTGGTGGCACGATTCGCACACTCCGTAGGTCCCCGCGTCGATCCGGGCGATCGCTCGCTCGTTCTGCGCGACCAGGTCGCGCGAATTCAGGGTAAGGGCGATCTCGCGTTCCCGTGCATACGTCCTGGCTCCGGCGTCGGCCTGGTCGTCGCCCGCGCCGTCCGTGACGTCGCTCGACGCGATCTCCGACTCCGCCCGGGCGATCTCCAGGGTCAACTCCTCGATCTCGGTGGCCAGCCGCTCGCGGACCTCCGCGAGCTCCTCCTCGGTCCACGGCGCGGCAAGGCCGTTCCGGGACGGCGCTACCGCGCTCTCGTCTGCGCGAATGGTCGTGGCCATGTCGGCCTCCTCACTCGGTCGGACCCCTACCGATGCGGTAAGACGGTGCGGGCAGCTTAGGTCGCTCATAACAGAACGGCAAACGACCCACCGGGGTCTTTGCCAATCCCGTACCATCCCGCCCTTCACCTCTCAATCTCCGGGCTCACCGATATCGGGAGCCGGGGATATCGGGAAGCCTCCGGCGCACCCCGTGCGTTATCGTTTGAGTCCGCAAGGCGTTGACGGGGACGAGTATCTCCGGCCCCCTCGCAGGAGCGACCCGGGGACGGTGCGAGCCCGGGGCGAGGCCCGGAGAGAAGATCACCCCTGAGCCGCCGGAAGAACGGTCCTCCGCGTGCAGCGGATACCCAGTAGACCCGGCCGCGAACCGAAAAGAAGAGGGCCTCCCCACCCGGGAGGCCAAGGAGGGTGGTACCGCGGGGCCGCCAGGTCTCGTCCCTCCGCGCCACTGCCAACCAGCACCAGCGTGGAGGTTCCGCCCGTCATGTCCGCCCATTTCCGTCCCCTTCCCGCGCAGGTCGACCTGCCCGCGCTCGAACACGAGGTGCTCGACCGCTGGAGGGACGGCAAGGTCTTCGAGCGCTCGGTCGAGCAGAACTCCGGCGGTCCCGCCTGGGTCTTCTACGAGGGCCCGCCCACCGCGAACGGCATGCCCGGCGTCCACCACGTCGAGGCGCGCGTCTTCAAGGACGTCTTCCCCCGCTACAAGTCCATGCGCGGCTACAGCGTGCCCCGCAAGGCCGGCTGGGACTGCCACGGCCTGCCCGTCGAGGTCGGCATCGAGAAGGAACTCGGGCTGACCGGCAAGAAGGACATCGAGGCGTACGGCATCGCGGAGTTCAACGCCAAGTGCCGCGAGTCGGTGCTGCGGCACGTGGACGCGTTCGAAGAGATGACCGAGCGCATGGGCTACTGGATCGACCTGTCGGCGGCCTACCGCACGATGGACCCGGCCTACGTCGAGTCCGTCTGGTGGTCGCTGAAGGTCGTCTTCGACAAGGGCCTGCTCTTCCGCGACTTCCGGATCACGCCGTACTGCCCGCGGTGCGGCACCGGCCTGTCCGACCACGAGCTGGGCCAGCCCGGCGGCTACGAGACCGTCTCCAGCCCGTCGGTCTACGTCCGCATGCCCGCCGTCTCCGGCCCGCTGGCCGAGCTCGGGGCCTCGCTGCTGATCTGGACCACCACGCCGTGGACGCTGGTGTCCAACACCGCGGTCGCCGTGCACCCCGAGGTGACCTACGTCGCGGCCCGCCCCGCCGGCTCCGAAGAGGTGCTGGTCGTCGCCGAGCCGCTGCTGACCGCGGTCCTGGGCGAGGACGCCGAGGTGCTGGCCTCCTTCGCCGGCACGGAGCTGGAGCGCACCTCCTACCGCAGGCCGTTCGACCTGGTGGACATCCCCGGCGCGCACTACGTGGTGCTGGGCGACTACGTCACCACCGAGGACGGCACCGGCCTGGTCCACCAGGCGCCCGCCTTCGGTGCCGACGACATGGCGACCTGCAAGCGGTACGGCCTGCCCGTGGTCAACCCGATCGGCCCCGACGGCCGGTTCGCCGAGGACGTGCCGCTGGTCGGCGGGCAGTTCTTCAAGCACGCCGACGAGTCCCTGACCGCGGACCTGCGCGACCGGGGGCTGCTGTTCCGGGGCGGCCACTTCGAGCACAGCTACCCGCACTGCTGGCGCTGCCACACCGCACTGCTCTACTACGCGCTGCCCGCCTGGTACATCCGCACGACCGCGATCAAGGACCAGCTGCTCGCCGAGAACGAGAAGGTCGGCTGGTTCCCCGAGACGATCAAGTGGGGCCGCTTCGGCGAGTGGCTGCGCAACAACGTCGACTGGTCGCTGTCGCGCTCCCGCTACTGGGGCACCCCCCTGCCGCTCTGGGTCTGCTCGGCCGACGAGTCCCACATCACCTGCGTCGGCTCGCTGGCCGAACTCGGCGAGCTGTCCGGCCAGGACGTCTCCGCCCTCGACCCGCACCGCCCCTACGTCGACGACGTCACGCTGCCCTGCCCATCCTGCGGGGCCGAGGCCCGGCGGGTCCCGGACGTGATCGACGCCTGGTACGACTCGGGCTCGATGCCGTTCGCCCAGTGGGGCGCCCCCTACCAGAACCGCGAGATCTTCGAGGCGGCCTATCCCGCGCAGTTCATCTGCGAGGCCACCGACCAGACCCGCGGCTGGTTCTACTCGCTGATGGCGGTCGGCACCCTGGTCTTCGGCCGCACCTCCTACGAGAACGTGCTCTGCCTGGGGCTGATCCTCGCCGAGGACGGCCGCAAGATGAGCAAGCACCTGGGCAACGTGCTGGAGCCGATCTCCCTGATGGACCGGCACGGGGCCGACGCCCTGCGCTGGTACATGGCCTGCTCCGGCTCCCCGTGGGCGGCCCGGCGGGTCGGGCACGCCGCCCTGGAGGAGATCGTCCGCAAGGTCCTGCTCACCTACTGGAACACCGTCTCCTTCTTCACCCTCTACGCGGGCGCCGAGTCCTGGAGCCCGGCGGCGATGTCCGAGGCGCCCGCTCCCGGCGAGCGCCCGCTGATCGACCGGTGGGCGCTCGCCGAGCTGCACCGGACGGTGGCCGAGGTCACCGCGTCGATGGACGAGTTCGACACCGCCCGGGTCGGGCGGCGGCTGGCCG
The DNA here is from genome assembly GCF_014647955.1 of Planomonospora antibiotica. Taxonomy (NCBI): domain Bacteria; kingdom Bacillati; phylum Actinomycetota; class Actinomycetes; order Streptosporangiales; family Streptosporangiaceae; genus Planomonospora; species Planomonospora antibiotica. Next base: position 147,417 of record NZ_BMQE01000009.1, read on the forward strand.
AGTTCCTCGACGACCTGTCCAACTGGTACGTGCGGCGCTCCCGCCGCCGGTTCTGGTCGGGCGACGCCTCCGCCTTCGCCACCCTGTACGAGTGCCTGGAGACCGTGACCCGCCTGATGGCGCCGGTGGTGCCGTTCATCACCGACTACGTCTGGGACGTGCTGCGGGAGGAGGGCGCCCCCGCCTCGGTCCACCTGGCCTCCTGGCCCGCCGTGGACTCCGCGCTGCTCGACCCGGCCCTGTCGGAGCAGATGGCGCTGGTCCGCCGCCTGGTGGAACTGGGCCGCTCGGCCCGCGCCTCCAGCGGCGTGAAGACCCGTCAGCCGCTGGGCCGCGCCCTGGTCGGCGCCCCCGGCTGGGCCGCGCTCTCGCCCGAGCTGCGCGAGCTGATCGCCGACGAGCTCAACGTGCAGGCCCTGGAGGACATGTCAGGATTCTCCGCCGACCTGGTCTCCTTCACCGTCAAGCCCAACTTCCGGGCCCTGGGCAAGCGGTTCGGCTCGCAGACCAAGCTGGTCGCCGCGGCCGTGTCCGCCGCGGACGCCGGTGAGCTGGCCCGTACCCTGCGCGCCGGATCGCCCGTCTCGCTGGACGCCGGTGAGCTGGGCACGGTGGAGGTCACGGCCGAGGACGTGATCGTCACCGAGCAGCCGAAGTCCGGCTGGGCGGTGGAGACGGGGGCCGTCGACACCGGCACGGGCGAGACCGTCGCCCTCGACCTGGCCATCACCGACGAACTGCGCCGGGCCGGCCTGATCCGCGACGTCGTCCGGCTGGTCCAGGACACCCGCAAGTCCTCGGGACTGTCCATCACCGACCGGATCGACCTGTGGTGGTCCGCCGCCGACGCCGAGCTGGCCGAGGCGCTGCGGGCCCAGGGCCGTACGGTGGCCGACGAGGTCCTCGCCCTCTCCCTCACCGAGGGTCTCACCGGGGAAGGGCTCCCGGTCCACGAGGACACCGATCTCGGGCTCTCCTTCCAGCTCCGCCGCACCACCGCGGCCTGACGGGCCTGACCGCAGCCGGGTCGGGCCGCGATCAGGCCCGTCCCGGCGGACCGGCCGGATCCGGCCGGTCCGCCGGGCGGTGGAAGACGACCGGGCGGTGGAAGACGACCGGGCGGTGGAAGACGACCGGGCGGTGGAAGACGACCGGGCGGTGGAAGACGACCGGGCGGTGGAAGACGAAGGGCTCCGGGGATGTCCCCGGAGCCCTTCTCGCAGGTGCTTCGTTCCCGCCGTCCGCAGATGCGGGTCAGCCGCGGTCCGGCACGTCTCCCTGGCAGACGGCGCAGCCGCTCAGGCCCGCCTCCTCGGCCTCGGCCCTGGACATGGTCTCTATGCCGTCGTCGTCGACTCCCCTGACGAGCGGGCAGGCCACGCCGTGGAAGCGGCGGGTGCCCGAAATGACCTTGACCGTGCCGGAACCGGCGGCGCCGGCCTTCACTGCGGGGATTCCGTGGGGTGAGGTGTCGTCGTCCCGGGCGTCGTCCGGAACGATGCCCTCTTCCTGGGCGGACGGCACCGGCTCTCCGGGCCCGGCCGAGGTGGAGCCGACCGGCACCGGCCGCCCGGCGCGCCCGGGCTGCTCGGTCCCGGCCGGCTCCACCGGCTCGGCGGGCTCCGCGGCGCGCGCCGCGCCGACCGGCTCGGCGGCCTCCGCGAGGGGTGCGGACCCCGCCGGAGCGGACTCCGTCTCGGGCCGCCCGTCGGTCTCCGTCTCCGGTCGGTCGGCCTCCGGTCCGGTCGTCTCGGGTCCGCCGTTCCCGGGTCCGCCGTTCCCGGGTCCGCTGGTCTCGTCCGCGGATCCGGCCCCGACGGGCCGCCCGGGTTCAGCGGATCCGGTGGAGGCGGGCTCCGTCCGCTCGGTGGATTCCGCGGGTTCCGATCGCACGGCGGACCCCGTGGTGGGCTCAGGTCCGGTCGGCTCCGCCGGCTCGGCGGGCTCCGCGGCGCGCGCCGCACCGACCGGCTCGGCGGACTCCGCGAGGGGTGCGGATCCCGCCGGAGAGGGCTCCTCCTCCACCTGCTCGCCGGACTCCGGTGCGTCCTGCCCGGCCGCCGTCCGGCTCCCGGGCGTCTCCTCTCGGGGCGCCGGCTCCGAGGCCTCCTGCTCCGGCGCGTCCTGCTCGGCCGCTTCCCGCACGGGGGCGTCCTGCTCCCCGGGCTCGGACGACCGGGTGTCCGGCGCCGCGGGACCCGGCCTGGAGGCCGGAGGGGAGGCGGGCTCCCGGCTGAACCAGCTGGTGGCCGAGGAGTCCTCCGCCGACGCGGGCGACGGCATCTGGAGCGGGAACGAGGGGGCGGCGAAGGGGGCCGCGGCCTTCTCGGCACGGGGCGCGGAAGCCGGCTGCTCACGGGACTCCCGGAGCGGGGCCTCCGGCTCCCCGGACGGCGTGCGGGGCCGGCCGGCCTGGTTCCCGGAGGTTCCGGCGGGGCGGTACGGAGGGGTGAACCGTACGGTCTCACCGCTGTCCGGTCCGGTCGTGCCGGACTCCCGGAGGGCTTGGGCCGGCGGGGCCGGGAGCGGGGCCTGGGCGGCCTCCCGCCCCTCGGGGGCGTCCTGCGGCGCGATCCCGCCGCTGAGCTCGGGGAGGCAGGTGGTGCAGGGCGTGAAGCCCTCCTCCCGAGCCTCCTCATGAGTGAGTTCCTCGTGTTCCCTGCCGGCCAGCTGACGGCACCCGGCGACGTGGTAGCGCCTGCGTCCGGGGATCACCAGCACGATCGCCTCGGCGTCCAGCGCTCCCTGCCGCGCGGAGGCCGGTCCGGCCGCCGGAGCGGGCCGGGGCCGGGTCGCGGCGGCGACCGTCTGCCGCGCGCCCTGCGGCGCCGCCTCGGGCGGGCCGGCGTGCACCCCGGGGATGCCGGGGGCGGGCTGCCGATGAGGTGTCATCGGGGGCACGGGCATCGGACCGGCCGGAGCCGGTCCCTTGAAGGGGGACGGCGGAGCCGCCCCGGCGCGTCCACCGCCGGGGAAGAGCTCATGGCGTCGCAGCAACGCCCCGATCACCAGGAAGACCGCGGACAGCACACTGACCGCGATCGACCACATGACCAGAAAGGGCTTGGCGATCACGACCCCCGCGATGAGCAGGACGACGGCCGTCAACACCAGGCCAGCGCTGATAAGGATCACGAAGGGACTCCCGGTTACGGGTCAGAGGGAATGACCCGACACCTTAGCGGCGGTCGTTGTGCGGGCCGTCGGCGCCCTGGAAGGCTCCGGAGTGCTGCGACGGCTCGCCACCGAAGGCCCCGGGACCGCTCTGGAGGGGCTGCTGCCCGCCCTGAGCCGCGGCGTGGGACATGACCGGGGGACCGCCCACGGGACCGCCCACGATCGGGAAGCCCCCGCTGCCCTCTGCGGCGACGTTGAGCTCCGCGAGCTGGTTCTCCAGGTAGAGCTTGAGGCGGCTGCGGTACTCGCGCTCGAAGCTGCGCAGCTCCTCGACCTTGCGCTCGAGCTCGTCACGGGTCTGCACCAGCGAGCCCATGGCCTGCCGGTGGCGCTCCTGCGCGTCGCGCTCCAGCGTCTCGGCGCGCGCCCGGGCGTCGCCGATGACCTGCTCCGCCTGGCGGCGGGCCTTGCCGAGGATGTCGTCGGCCTCGCGCCGCGCCCGGGTCACCGTCTCGTCCGCCTCCCGGCGGGCGTCGGCGATCGCCTGGTCGGCGGTCTGCTGGGCCAGGGCGAGCACGCGCGCGGCGGTGTCCATGTTGTCCTCGGCCGGGGGCATGCCCATGGCGACGGGGACCGGCTGCTGCTGCACCGGCTCGGGAGCCCGCATCGGCTCCGGCTGCGGCGGCATCATCATCTCGGGCTTGGGCTCGGCGACGGGGGCCGGCGCCATGGCCATGCCCATCCCGCCGGGCACCTTGCCCCGCATGCACTCCGACAGCTTGGCGCGGAGCTCCTCGTTCTCCTGGATGAGGCGGTCCAGCTCGGACTCCACCTCGTCGAGGAAGGCGTCTACCTCTTCCTCGTCGTAACCCGGCCTGAGCCTGGTCGTACTGAACTGCTTGTTCCGCACATCTGCGGGTGTCAGCGGCATTTCGGTCTCCTTGGCGCGCTTGGAGTCTGTCCGGAGGGACGGTACCCGATCAACGAAGCGCGGACACGAGTTGGATCAAGACCCAGACCACAATGAACAGGACTGTGAAGCTTAGGTCAAAGGCCACCGTACCCAACCGGAGTGGCGGAATGAAACGGCGGAGGAACTTGAGAGGTGGGTCGGTGACCGTGTATATGGCCTCCGCCACGACCAGGACCACCCCCGTGGGGCGCCACTGGCGGGCGAACGCCTGGACCGTCTCAAAGATCATTCTGCCGATCAGCAGGAGGAGGTAGATCCACAGGACGACGACCACGATGTCGCTAACGATCCCCACGGCGTTGTCCTGCCTCCGTCCTGGTCCACGACCCCCGGAAGGACGGGGTGGGCTTCGACTCGGTGTGCATAGTGGAACTCTAGCTCTGGTTGAAGAACCCGCGCTCCGCGATTCGGGCCTTGTCCTCGGCGGTCACCTCGACATTGACTGGGGACAACAGGAACACCTTGTTGGTAACACGTTCGATGCTGCCGTGTAGGCCAAAGACGAGACCTGCCGCGAAATCGACGAGTCGCTTCGCGTCGCTGTCAACCATTTCCGTCAGGTTCATGATGACCGGCGTGCCCTCGCGGAAGTGCTCGCCGATGGTCCTGGCCTCGTTGTAGGTCCGGGGGTGGAGCGTCGTGATGCGCGCCAGATCGGTCGTACGGCGCTCCAGGACGGCCGTCGTCGGCCTCGGGGCCGGCACGCCGGGGTCGGTCTCGTCCTGGGCCTCTCCGGCGGCGCCGGGGCGCTCTTCACCGGTCCGCCGCGACTCGTCGAACTCGTCGTACTCGTCGTCGGGGTAGGCGTCGTACCTCTCGTAGCGGTCGTCCTCCACAAGACCGAGGTAGACCGCCATCTTGCGCATCGCGCCGGCCATCGTTCCGCTTCCTCCGTCTTACTTCGATTGACTCGGGGTGGAGCCATCCCCCCTTGACGCTCACCGCCGATCGACCACTCACTGGATACGTGGGCGCCAAGGCCCACTTGGAGGGACATTACCTGACGAAGGGCTTCCGGCGACCGAGCAACGCCGTACCGACACGCAGGTGTGTCGCACCGTTCGCCACGGCCTCGGACAGGTCGCCGCTCATGCCCGCGGAGACGACGTCCGCACCCGGATGGACGTCCCGCACGGCCCGCGCGATCTCCTGGAGTCCGGCGAACGCCCGGGCGGGCTCCTCCCCCAGCGGGGCCACCGCCATCACCCCGCCCAGCCGCAGCCCCTCCGTGGCGGCCACGGCGTCGGCCAGGGCGGGCACGTCCCCCGGCCGGGCGCCGCCCCGGACCGGATCGTCGTCCAGCGCGACCTGGACCAGGCAGGTGACCTCCCGGCCCGCCCTGACCGCCTCGCCGCCGAGCGCGGCGACCAGGCGGAGGCGGTCCACGGAGTGCACGACGTCGGCGTAACGGACCACGGAGCGGACCTTGTTGGTCTGCAGCTGACCGATGAAGTGCCAGGTGAGTCCGAGGTCCGCGCATTCGCCCGCCTTGACCGAGGCCTCCTGGTCGCGGTTCTCCCCGACGTCCCGCACGCCCAGCTCGGCCAGGAGCCGCACGTCCGAGGCCGGGTAGGTCTTGGTCACCGCGACGAGGGTCAGTTCCTCACGGGCGCGCCCGGCCGCCCGGCAGGCCTCCGCGATCCGCTCCTCGACCTCGGCCAGCCCGACCGCGATCTCTTCCCGCCGTGTTCTGTTTGTCACGTTCCCGCCGCTCGAATTCCGACAAACCAGTGGAATCCATTCTGACGGTCCCCGCAGGGCGGGCCGTCACCCGCCCTCAGGTGATGAATGTCACTTCAGGAAGTCGGGCACGTCCAGCTCCTCCTCCTGCTCCTCGAAGACCACCGGACGCCGACGGGCGGGATCGGGGACCTTCGCGGAGATCGGAGTCGGCTGCGCCGGCTCGGGCGTGGGCCTCGGGATCGACAGCGGCGGCGGCTCCTCCGCCCGCACCGGCTCGGGCTGCTCGACCGGCTGCGGCGCGGACTGGACCGGCTGCGGCGCGGGCGCCGGGGTCTCCGCCACGGTCGGAGCGGGCAGCGGCGGCGGCGTCGAGACCGGGCGTACCGGAGGAGGAGGCGTCTGCACCGCCCGGGGCTCCGGACGGGGCTCCGGCCTGGGTTCCGGCCGCTGCTCACTCCTGACGGGCGGGGGCGCCGCCGGCCGGAGCGGCGTGCTCGCCGGAGGAGCGGCGGCCTGGCGGGCCGGCTGCGGACGGGCGGCCGGCTGCGGGACCGCGGCCTTGTCCCCCGCGATGGGCTCGTCGAACCCCGCGGCGATCACCGTGACCCGCACCTCGTCACCGAGCGCATCGTCGATGACCGTGCCGAAGATGATGTTGGCGTCCGGGGCCGCGGCGTTCGAGACGAGCTGCGCCGCCTCGTTGATCTCGAAGAGGCCCAGGTCGGAACCGCCCGCGATCGAGAGCAGCACGCCGTGCGCGCCGTCGATGCTGGCCTCCAGCAGAGGGCTGGAGACTGCCATCTCCGCCGCCGCGACCGACCGGTCGTCGCCGCGCGCGTGGCCGATCCCCATCAGGGCCGAGCCCGCACCCGACATGACCGACTTCACATCGGCGAAGTCCAGGTTGATCAGACCCGGCGTGGTGATGAGGTCGGTGATGCCCTGGACACCCGAGAGCAGCACCTGGTCGGCCGCCTTGAAGGCGTCCAGCACGCTCACCTGGCGGTCGGAGATCGACAGCAGCCGGTCGTTCGGGATCACGATGAGGGTGTCGACCTCCTCGCGCAGCGTCTCGATGCCCGCCTCGGCCTGCATCGCCCTGCGACGGCCCTCGAAGCTGAAGGGACGGGTCACCACGCCGATGGTGAGCGCTCCCAGGGATCGCGCGATGTTCGCGACCACCGGGGCGCCTCCGGTGCCCGTGCCGCCGCCCTCTCCCGCGGTGACGAACACCATGTCGGCGCCCTTGATGACCTCCTCGATCTCCTCGCGGTGGTCCTCGGCCGCCTTGCGCCCGACTTCGGGGTTGGCCCCCGCGCCGAGGCCCCGGGTGAGCTCCCGCCCGACATCCAGCTTGACGTCGGCGTCACTCATGAGCAGCGCCTGGGCGTCGGTGTTGATGGCGATGAACTCGACGCCCTTGAGTCCCTCCTCGATCATCCGGTTGACGGCGTTGACTCCGCCTCCGCCGATTCCTACAACCTTGATGACCGCGAGGTAGTTCTGCGGTGCTGCCACGACGAGGGGCCTTTCCGCTCGTTGACTTGCAATTTCATGCGGCACGGGGCCCGTGCCGTCGTTTCTTTAACTCTCACCCTCAAGTTGAGATTTAGGTTTATGTCAACCTGAGGATTGATACGGACAGTAGGAGCTACGCTCCAGGTGGGTCAACTAACCGCGCCGCAAGCGTGCCCGGCGTGTCGCGGCCTGTCCTTTTCGTGAGACGCCTCAGGAGGCGCTCCGGAGCACGCGGACGGACGATCGCGCCCGACCCCGTCGGGCCCGTCAATCCAGCGTCACGACGTCCGGCGAGCTCACATCATAGGTGTCCGCCGGCCTCTGCAGCAGGGTGACCAGGATCCTCGCCTTGTCGGCGGGACGGTCACGGCCGCCCCACATCACCGTCCGGCCGTCCTTGAGCCGCAGCGTCACGGTCTCGGCCGACGGGGCGTGCACCTCCGCCACCCGCGGAGCCAGTTCCTCCGGCAGCGCGTCGATCACCGCCAGGGCGGCCGCGGTCGCCGGATCGCCCGGACCCGGGCGGTCCAGGCGCAGCACGGGCAGGGCCGGCGGCGCCGTCTCCCGCACCTCGACGACCACACCGTGGCGGTCCATCAGCGCCGACTTGTCCCCCACCTGCACCGCCGCCACCGGCTCGCGCTCCACGACCTCGATCACCAGAGTCCCGGGCCAGTTGCGGCTGACCTCGGCCGACTCGATCCGCCGGATCCCCCGGATCCGGCCCTCCACCGCCGCGGCGTCCACGGTGGCCAGCGGAGTGCCGTCGACGACCCCCGCCGTCTGCCGGATCTGCGCGGCCGAGACGTCGAAGTTGCCCGTCACCCGGATGTCGCGCACCCCCAGTACCGGGGAGAGGAACACCAGCCAGACCGCGCTGCCCACCACTCCGGCGGTGAGCAGCACCAGGAAGGCGGTCCTCCAGGCTCTGTTCGCGGCGACGCTGCGCGCGCTCCTCAGCCCAGGCACCGGAGCCCCCTCACAGGGCCCACGACGACGCTGCGCGCCGCGCTCACCGGGCGGCCAGCTCCGCGACGATCCGGGGGCCCAGCTCCGTCACATCGCCCGCGCCCATGGTGAGGACGATGTCACCGGGCCTGGCGCGGTCCGCCACCAGGGCGGGCACGGCCTCACGCAGGGGCGCGTACTCCACCTGCCCGGACGGGAGCGGCACCTTCTCCGCCACCAGCGCCCCCGACACCCCGGGCTCGGGGTCCTCGCGGGCTCCGTAGACGTCCAGGACGACGGCCTCGTCGGCCAGGCCCAGGGCCGCGCCGAACTCGTCGGCGAAGAACCGGGTGCGCGAGTACAGGTGCGGCTGGAAGACCGCGATGACCCGGCCGGATCCGGAGAAGGAGGTCACCACGTCCCGGGCGGCGCGCAGGTCCGCGGCCAGCTCGGTCGGGTGGTGGGCGTAGCTGTCGAAGACCGCCACCCCTCCGGCCTCGCCCTTGGCCTCGAAGCGCCGCTTGGCCCCGGTGAAGGCGGCCAGGCCGTCGCGGATCGCCGCGAACGGGACACCCAGCTCCGCGGCGACCGCGATGACGGCCGCCGCGTTGAGCGCGTTGTGCCGACCGGGGACGGGCAGCCGTACCCCGCCGTGGCCGTGGATCGCGAAGGAGACGCCCATGCCGTCGGGGGTGATCTCGCCGACTCCGAAGTCGGCCTCCTCGGCCTCGCCGTACGTGACCACCCGCAGACCGCGCGCGCGGGCGATCGGCACCAGCGCCGCCGAGCCCGGGTCGTCGGCGCAGACCACCAGGGTCCGGCCGACCCGCTCGACGAACCTGGCGAAGCTGTCGTAGACGGCCCGGGGGTCGCCGTAGTTGTCGAGGTGGTCCGGCTCGACGTTGGTCACCACGGCGATGTCCGGGGCCAGCATGAGGAAGGAGCCGTCGCTCTCGTCCGCCTCGGCGACGAACACCTCCCCCGCGCCCTCGTCGGCGCCCAGGCCGGTGGTGACCAGCTGCCCGCCGACGCAGTAGGACGGGTCGACCCCGCACTTCTGCAGCGCCACCGTGAGCATCGAGGTGGTGGTGGTCTTGCCGTGCGTGCCCGCGACGGCCACCGCGTTCCGGCCCGCCATGACCGAGGCGAGCGCCGCAGCCCTGGGGATCACCCTCAGCCCCTGCCGGAGCGCCTCGCCCAGCTCGGGGTTGGAGTCGCGGATCGCGGTGGACACCACCACGGTGTCCACGTTCTTTATGTGCGAGGCGGCGTGGCCGATGTGGATCACACCGCCCAGCTCCCGCAGGGCGGTCACCATGTCGGACCCGCGCGCGTCGCTGCCGGAGACCGCGACGCCCCTCTTGAGCAGGATGCGGGCGATGCCGGACATGCCGGCACCGCCGATCCCGATGAAGTGGACCCGCCCCAGTTCTTCCGCCGCGACCGGCTCCACCAACTTGACCAGACTCACCGGTCGCTCACCACTCCTCGTTGACCTTACGGGCGGTCCCGGTCACCGACCGGCCGCTCCGCTCACCGCGCCGGGTCCGTTCCCCGGTCATCGGTCGTTCCACCGCTGTCCGCCCGCCGTCCGGACGCTCGTCGTATCCGCCGCCCGCCGTCACGCCCGTCCCTGCGCCGCGATCTGCACCACCCGGCGCGCGAGCGCCGCGTCCGCGTCCTTGCGGCCCATCCTGGCAGCGGCCTCCGACATGGCGACCACCCGCTCGGGGTCGGACAGGATCGGCAGCACGTTGCGCAGGATCCACTCGGGCGTCAGGTCGGCGTCCTCCGCCATGAGCCCGCCGCCCGCCTGCACGATCGGCGCGGCGTTGAGCCGCTGCTCGCCGTTGCCGTGCGGGAGGGGGACGTAGGCCGCCGGCAGGCCCACCGCGGTGAGCTCGGCGCAGGTGATGGCCCCGGCCCGGCAGAGCGCGAAGTCGGCGGCCGCATAGGCCAGGTCCATCCGGTCGACGTACTGCAGCACGACGTACTGCGGGTCGCCCGGAGGGGGCTCCTCCTCCAGCGTGTTCTTCGGCCCGATGACGTGCAGCACCTGCACCCCGGCCCGGCGCAGCGCCGCGGCGGCGCCGAGGGCCGCCCCGTTGAGCGAGCGCGCGCCCTGGGAGCCGCCGGTGACCAGCAGGGTGGGCAGGTCGGCCTCCAGCCCGAACCAGGAGCGCGCCTTGTCACCGGTGGACAGCCGGTCCAGCTGGGTGATCTCGCGCCGGAGCGGGATCCCGGCGTACTCGCCCCTGGGCAGGGGCGTGTCCGGGTGGCCGGTGAACACGTGGTCGGTCAGCCGCGCGCCCAGCCGGTTGGCCAGGCCGGGTCGCGGGTTGGCCTCGTGCACCACGATGGGCACGCCGCGCCGCCGGGCCGCGAGGTAGGCGGGGGTGGCCACGTATCCGCCGAAGCCCACCAGGACGTCGGCCTGGACCCGGTCCATGATGCCGGCCGCCGCGTTGATCGCGCCCGCCAGCCGGCCGGGCACGGTCAGCAGCTGGGGCGTGATGGCCCGGGGCAGCGGCACCGCGGGCACGAGCTGCAGCTCGTAGCCCCTGGCGGGCACCAGCCGCGTCTCGAGGCCGCGCTCCGTGCCGAGGCAGGTGATCCCGATGCCCGGGTCCAGCCTGCGCAGCGCGTCGGCCAGGGCAAGCGCCGGTTCGATGTGACCGGCTGTCCCGCCGCCGGCGAGGACCACTCTCATGCCGGGTCCTTTCGCTCTCGTCCGCTCAACGTCTTCCGCGGCCCGGTCGTCTTCCCCGTTCCGGGCCGCCCAGGCCAAGCCAGCTTAGAGCCCGCGCCGCCGGTCCGGGGCCACGGTCGATGAGAGCCTCGCGCGCACCGGGCTCCAGTTTGGCGAAGGAGAGCAGCATGCCGAGCGCGGCCAGGGTCGGCAGCAGCGCCGAGCCGCCGTAGGAGACCAGCGGGAGCGGGATGCCCGTGATCGGCAGCACGCCGATGACCGCGCCGATGTTGACGATCGCCTGCCCGGCGATCCAGGCGACGGCGGCGGCCGAGGCCAGCCGGACGAACGGGTCCCTGACCCGGGTGGCCACCCGCAGCCCCGCGTAGCCGAGCAGACCGAACAGGGTGATCACCACCAGCGTGCCCATCAGGCCGAGCTCCTCGCCGATGATGGAGAAGATGAAGTCGCTCTCGGCGTGCGGCAGCCAGTTCCACTTCGCCCGGCTGGAGCCCAGGCCGAGCCCGAACCAGCCGCCGCTGCCCATCGCGATCTGCCCCTGCACCGCCTGGAAGCCCGAGGTCTGGGCGTTGCCCCACGGGTTGAGCCAGCCCTCGATCCGGTCCGCGCGGTAGCCCTCGGTGCTGATCATCACGATGGTGGCGAGGACCGCCACCGCGAGGATCCCGCCGAACAGCCGGAGCGGGGCCCCCACCACCCACAGCAGCGCCAGGAAGATCACCATGAGCACGATGGTGGTGCCCAGGTCGCTGCCGGCCATGACCAGCAGCGCCAGGATCGCGGTGCCCGGCATGAGCGGGACGAGCAGGTGGCGCCACTCGATCATCCCGCCCCGCGCCCGGCGCGCCAGCAGGTCGGCCCCCCACACCACCAGCGCGAGCTTGGCCGGCTCCGACGGCTGGATGGTCAGCTCCCCGATGTAGATCCAGCGCTGCGCGCCCAGCTCCGACTGGCCGATGAAGATGACCAGGACCAGTCCCAGGGCCGCCAGGACCATCAGCGGGTATCCGGCCAGCCGGAAGAAGCGCAGCGGCAGCCGGGAGCAGACCCACATGATGACCAGGCCCAGCGCCATCGACAGGAACTGCCGCCCGAAGAGCGCGAACGCCGAGTCCCTCGTCTCCAGCGCCGAGATGCTGGAGGCCGACAGCACCATCATCAGCCCCAGCGCCATCAGCAGCCCGCTGACGCCCAGCAGCAGGTGGTAGGAGAGGAGGGGCCGCTCCAGCAGCTCGCGCAGGCGGGAGAGCCCTCCGCCCAGCGGGACGGACCGCGCCGGCGGTTCCGCGGCGGTCACCGGCCGCCCCGCGAGCCGGTCCGCGCGCCGCCCCGGGCACTTCCCCGCCCGCCCGGCCGGACCTCCGCGCGGGCTCCGGTCCGAGCCTCGGCGCCGGGCCGCGGGCTCACGTCCCGCTCCCGTCCCCGGGGGCTCCCAGGCGGTGCACGGCCCGTGCGAACGCCTCCCCCCGGGCCGGGTATCCGGTGAACATGTCCAGCGACGCCCCCGCCGGAGCCAGCAGCACGGTGTCTCCGGGGGCGGCGAGCCTGGCGGCTTCGGCGACGACACGGTCCATGGCCCCAGTGTCCTGCTCCGCGACCTCGACCACCGGGACATTCGCGGCGTGTCGCGCCAGAGCCTGCCGGATCCGCTCGCGGTCGGCGCCCAGGAGCACCGCGCCGCGCAGCCTGGGGGCCGCCTGCCGTACCAGGTCGTCGACGTCGGCGCCCTTCAGCTGCCCGCCGGCCACCCAGACGATCGAGGGGTAGGCGGCGAGCGAGGCGGCGGCGGCGTGCGGGTTGGTGGCCTTGGAGTCGTCGACGTAGTCGACCCCGCCCACCCGGGCGACGTGCGCGATCCGGTGCGGGTCGGGGACGAAGTTCCGCAGCCCCCGCCGTACGGCCTCCTCCGGCACCCCGTAGGCCCGGGCGAGCGCGGCGGCGGCGAGCGCGTTGGCCACGTTGTGCGGCGCGAAGGGCCGGACGTCGCCGAGCGAGGCCAGCTCGGCGGCCTCGCGGACGGGGTCGGCGGTGAACGCCCGGTCCACCAGCAGGTCCTCGACCACGCCGACCTGCCCCGGCCGGGGCACCTGCAGCGTGAAGCCGACCGCGCCGCCGTACGGCGCGGCCAGCCGGGCGGACCACTCGTCGTCGGCGTTGTAGACGACCGTCCCGGCCCGGGCGAAGATCTCCCCCTTGGCCCGCGCGTACTCCTCCATGGAGCCGTGCCAGTCGAGGTGGTCCGGCGCGACGTTGAGCACGGCCGCCGCGAGCGGGGCGATGCTCGGCGCGCGGTGCAGCTGGAAGCTGGACAGCTCCACCGCCAGCACGTCGTACGGCTCCGCGACCGCCTCCGCCACCGGGACGCCCACGTTGCCGACCGCCAGCGCCCGGTGCCCGGCGGCGAGCAGCATCGAGGTGAGCATCCGCACCACGGTGGTCTTGCCGTTCGTCCCGGTCAGCGCCAGCCACGGCGCCGCGCCCTCGGGGCGCAGCCGCCAGGCCAGCTCGACCTCGCCGATCACCTCGATCCCGGCCCGCGCCGCCGCGGCGAGCAGCGGGTGGTGCGGCGGCCAGCCGGTGGCGACGACCTGGGTCGTGCCCTCGGGGAGCCCGGCGGGCTCGCCGAAGCGCACCTCCACGCCCGCCTCGGCCAGCTCGGCGGCGACGGCGCGCTGGCGCTCGCCGTCGCGCCCCTCCAGGACGACCGCCTTCTCGCCGCGGGCGGCCAGCAGGCGGGCGGCGGCGGCGCCGGAGAGCCCGGCGCCCAGCACGCAGATCATTGAAACCACCCAGTCCTTCCAGGATCGGCGGAGCGGCGCGGAGTCCTGCTCAGGACTTGGGCATCCACTCGATGTAGAACAGTCCGAGACCGGCCGCGGCGCACAGGCCCGCGATGATCCAGAACCGGACCACGATGGTGGTCTCGGCCCAGCCCGCCAGCTCGAAGTGGTGCTGGAGCGGCGCCATCCGGAACACCCGTTTGCCCGTCAGCTTGAAGGACCCGACCTGGATGATGACCGAGAGCGTGATGATCACGCACAGTCCCGCCAGGATGATCAGCAGCAGCTGGGTGCGGGTGGTGATGGCCAGTCCGGCGATGACGCCGCCCAGGGCGAGCGAGCCGGTGTCGCCCATGAAGATCTTCGCGGGCGGGGCGTTCCACCACAGGAAGCCGATCAGCGCGCCGAGCACGGCGGCCGCGACCACGGCCAGGTCCAGCGGGTCGCGCACCCAGTAGCAGTTGGGGCCGAGCTGGGTGGTGCAGCTGTTGCGGAGCTGCCAGTTGCCGATCAGGATGTAGGAGGCCAGCACCGCGCCGGTGGCGCCGCTGGCCAGGCCGTCGAGGCCGTCGGTGAGGTTCACCGCGTTGGAGAAGCCCACGATCATGATGAGCACCCAGACCGTGAACCCGACGATGGTGATCGACGGGCCGAAGTCCCGCAGGAACGACAGCCGGGTCTCGGCCGGGGTGATGTCGTAGGCGTTGGGGAAGCGCACCACCAGCACGGCGAAGACCGCGCCGACGATGAGCTGGCCCAGCGCCTTGGCGCCGCTGCGCAGGCCGAGGCTGCGCTGCTTGTAGATCTTGATGAAGTCGTCGAGGAAGCCGACCGCGCCCAGGCCCGTCATCAGGAACAGCACCAGCACCGCCGAGACCGTGGGCGTGGTCCACGACATCAGGTGGGCGCAGGCGTACCCGATCAGCGCGGCGATCACGATCACCGTGCCGCCCATGGTGGGGGTGCCGCGTTTGTCGTGGTGGCCGGAGGGCCCCTCCTCGCGGATGCTCTGGCCGTAACCGCGCCGGGAGAACAGCCTGATCGCCAGGGGCGTGCCGAACATCGACAGCAGCAGGGAGACGGCCGCCGCGATGAGGATGTCCCTCACTGGCCGTCACCCCCGACCAGGGCGTGGGCCACGCGCTCCAGCCCGGCGGCGCGCGAGCCCTTGACCAGGACCACGTCGCCGGGGGCGAGCATGCCCTCCAGGAGGGCCGCGGCCTCCGCCGTGTCGGCCGCGTGCACCACGCGGGTGGCCGGGCGCGGCCGCGGCCCCGGCGGCGCGCCGGACGCGGCCTCCTCCACCGCCGTGCGGGCGCCGGCCAGGATCGGCTCGGCGTCCTGGCCGACGACGACCAGGCCGGCCAGCCCCGCCTCGCCGGCCATCCGGCCGACGCCCTCGTTCAGCGCGTCGCTGTGCTCGCCCAGCTCGGCCAGGGAGGCGACGACGGCGAAGCGGCGGCGCGGGCCCGCGAGCGCGTCGAGGGCCCGGAAGGCGGCGCGCATGGAGTCGGGGTTGGCGTTGTAGGCGTCGTTGATCACGGTGACGCCGTCCGCCCGGTCGGTGACCTCCATCCGCCAGCGGCTGCGGGGCTCGGCCTCCGACAGCTCCTGGGCGATGACGGCGACCGGCAGGCCGAGCTCGTAGGCGGCCGCCGCCGCGGCCAGGGCGTTCTCCACCGCGTGCTCGCCGTACAGGCGGAGCCCGACCGGCGCGGAGCCCGACGGGGTGCGCAGCGTGAAGGAGGCGCGGCCCCGCTCGTCCACGGTCACGTCCTCGGCCCGCACGTCGGCGCTCTCGGCGCGGCCGTACCAGGTGACGCGGGCGCGGGTGCGGCCGGCCATCGCGGCGACCAGCGGGTCGTCGGCGTTCAGCACGGCCACGCCGTCGGCCGGCAGTGCCTCCACCAGCTCGCCCTTGGCCTGGGCGATGGTCTCGCGGCTGCCGAAGAAGCCCAGGTGCGCGGTGCCGACGTTGAGGACCACGCCGATCTTCGGCGGGGCGATGCGCGCCAGGTAGGCGATGTGCCCGACGTTCTTGGCGCTGAGCTCCAGCACCAGGCAGCGGGTCGTCTCGTCCGCCCTCAGCACGGTCAGCGGGTGGCCGATCTCGTTGTTGAACGATCCGGCCGGGGCGATCGTCGGGCCGACCCTGGCGGTGAGGCGGGCCAGCAGGTCCTTGGTGCTGGTCTTGCCCGACGAGCCGGTGACGCCGATGACCGTGCAGTCGGGCAGCTCCGCGCAGGCGGCGGTGGCGAGGGCGGCCAGCGCGGCCAGGACGTCGTCGACGATCACCGCGGGTGCCTCGACGGGCCGCTCCGCGAGCACCGCGACCGCCCCGGCCGCCACGGCCTGCGCCGCGAAGTCGTGGCCGTCGGCCCGGTCGCCCTTGATGGCGACGAACAGCGACCCCGGTTCGGCCGCCCGGGAGTCGATGACGACCGGACCGCGCACCACCGCGCGGGGATCGGCCATGCCCGCGAGGGCGCCCGAGGTGATCTCGGCGATCCTCGCCAGCGGCAACGGGATCATGATGCGTCTTCCCTACTCTCGTCCGTGCTTCGGCGCCCGGTACGGCTCCGCCGTCCGGCGATCGCGTCGGCCACCACCTGCCTGTCGTCGAACGGGAGGACCCGGTCTCCGACGTACTGACCCTGCTCGTGGCCTTTGCCCGCCACGACGACGACGTCGCCGGAGCCCGCCCGGCCGATCGCCAGCTCGATGGCCGCGGCCCGGTCCGGCTCAATGATCACATGCGCGCGCTCCTCCTCGGGCACGCCGAGGACTCCGTCCATCATCTCGGCCAGGATCCGCAGGGGGTCCTCCGAGCGAGGGTTGTCGCTGGTGAGAATAGCCACATCCGCCAGGCGTGCGGCGGCTTCCCCCATCATCGGGCGTTTGCCCCGGTCCCGGTCGCCCCCGCAGCCGAGCACCACGGTCAGCGTGCCGGAGGTCACCTCGCGCAGCGAGCGCAGCACCGACTCCACCGCACCCGGCTTGTGCGAGTAGTCGACGATCGCCTCGAAGCCCTCCCCGCCGGGGACGCGCTCCATCCGGCCGGGCACCCCGGCGAGCGTGCCCACGCCCGTCACCGCGGCGCGCAGCGACACCCCCGCCTCGACCAGGGCCACGATCGCTCCCAGCGCGTTGGCCACGTTGAAGGGGCCGGGCAGCGCCACCACGGCGTCCTCCTCGACACCGCCCGGGCCGACGACGCGGAAGGCGCTCCCGTCGGAGCCCAGCCGCACGTCCAGAGCCCTCCACTCGGCCTCCGGGGAGCCCAGGGCGGAGAAGGAGACCGTCGGGATCCCGGCCCGGTCCAGGAGCCGGCGGCCGTGGGCGTCGTCGGCGTTGACGACGCCCACCCGGCTCATCGCGGGGGTGAACAGCCGGGCCTTGGCCGAGAAGTAGTCGTCGAGGTCGCGGTGGAAGTCCAGGTGGTCCTGGGAGAGGTTGGTGAACAGCGCGACGTCGTAGAAGACCTCGTCGACCCGGCCCAGGGCCAGGGCGTGGCTGGAGACCTCCATGGCGGCGGCGGTGACGCCCTGCTCGCGCATGAGGGCGAACAGCCCCTGCAGCTCGCTGGCCTCGGGGGTCGTCAGCCTGGGCGTGAAGCGCAGCTCTCCGGCGCGGATCTCCACCCCGCCGACCAGGCCGGTCGTGTGGCCCGCGGCGCGCAGCCCGGCCTCCAGCATGAAGGTGCTGGTGGTCTTGCCGCTGGTGCCGGTGACGCCGACGACCGTCATGCCGTGCGCGGGCCGGCCGTACACCCAGGCGGCGGCCTGACCCAGCACGGCCCGCGGGTCCGGGACGACGAGGACCGGCAGCCCGGTCGCGACGGCGGCCTCCCGGCCCGCCGGGTCGGTAAGGATCGCGGCCGCTCCCGCGGCCAGCGCCTGCGCGGCGAAGTCCGCGCCGTGGGAGACGGCTCCGGGCAGCGCGACGTAGAGGTCGCCGCGCCGGACCTGGCGGGAGTCGATCGTGACCCCGGAGACCGCGGCCAGCGGCGCGCGCGACGTGCCCGAGGGGGCGCCGAGCAGGCTCGCCAGCCCGGAGAGCGGCCGGGGTGAACTGGTTGAAGGTCGCATGGACGACGGGGGACGCACGGCGAGAGCGTACCGTCCCCGCTCATTCCCCGGCGCGGATCCGCACCGCCGGCGGCTCGGTGCCGGTGGGCGGGATCTTCCTGCTCTTCAGCGCGAACGTCATCACCTTCTTGAAGACCGGGGCCGCGATCTCGCCTCCGTAGTGGCCTTTCCTGGGGTCCTGGATGACCGCCAGGACGACCAGCCGCGGCTTGTCGGCGGGGGCGAAGCCCGCGAAGGTCGCGGTGTAGCCGCAGTAGCCCTGGCAGGCGGCGTCGTAGCGCATCGCGGTGCCGGTCTTGCCCGCCACCCGGTAGCCCTCGATCGAGGCCAGGTTGCCGGTGCCCTCCGCGCTCACGGCGGCCTCCAGCATCAGCGAGACCTCGCGGGCCGTGCGCTCGCCGACCACCCGGGTGCGCTTCGCCGGAGCGGTCGGCACGAGCGAGCCGTCGGCGCCGGTGGTGCCGGCCACGACCGACGGGGCGATCCGCACGCCGCCGTTGGCGATGGTCTGGTAGACGCTGGCGGTCTGCAGCGCGGTGACCGAGATGCCCTGGCCGTAGGCGATCGTGCAGCGCTGGCTGCCCGACCACTCCTTCCACGGGGGCAGCAGGCCGGCCTCCTCCCGGTAGAGGCCCGCACCGGGCTTGGCACCGAACCCGAAGCGCCGCAGCATCTCGTGGAGCTTCTCGTCGCCCACCTTCTGCGCGGCGAGGATCGTGCCCACGTTGCTGGAGGTGGCGACCACACCGGAGAAGGTCAGGCGCTCGGTGGGGTGCGGGTGGGAGTCGCGCAGCACCTTGTCGGCGCACCTGATGTCGTCCGCGACGGTGAACACGGTCTCGGGGCGCACGGCCCCCGACTCCAGCGCCGCCGCCGCGGTGATCACCTTGTTCGTGCTGCCCGGTTCGAACACGTCGGCCACGGCGCGGTTGACCCAGCTCTCCGCGGAGGTCTTCTCCCAGTCCTTCAGGTTCAACTCGGGCGCGTTCGCGATCGCCACCACCTGGCCGGTCTGCACGTCCATCACGATGACGCTGCCGGTGCGGGCCCCGGTGTCCGCGACCTGCTCGGCGATCGCCTGCTGCGCGGCCCACTGGATGTCCCGGTCGATGGTGAGCCGCACGTCCCGGCCCTCCACCGGCTGCCGCCGGGTGCTGCGGGTCATCGGGATCCGCTGCCCGTCACGGCCGGTCTCGATGCTCTGCTGGCCGTCGCGCCCGGCCAGCAGCTTGTCGTGCACGAGCTCCAGACCGCTCAGCCCGCCGCCGTCGTCCCCGACGAAGCCGATCAGGGTGCCCGCGAGGTCTCCACCGGGGTAGTCCCTGCGGTACTCGTGCCTGCTCCCGACCCCCTTGAAGCCGTGCGCGAGCACCTTCTGGGCGTGGATCGGGTCGACGGTCCCGATGGGGACGTAGCGCTTGCCGGTGTCGGCGATCTCCGCCGCGATCCACTCCTTGGGCCTGCCGAGCTCCGCGGCCAGCATCGCCGCCACCTGGGCGCGCTTGGCGGGCGTCACCTCCAGCGGGTCCACGAAGATCTCGCGCACCTCGACCGTCAGCGCGAGCTCGTGCCCGTTGACGTCGGTGATCGAACCTCGCCGGGCGGGGATCCGCTCCTCCTGGACGCGCTGCCTGGCCGCCTCGGCCATGTACACCTTGGAGTCCAGGCCCTGCAGCTGGACCAGGCGGCCGGCGAAGACGGAGAGCACGAAGGTCATCGCGATCAGGCCGATGCTGATCCGCCTGCCGGGGTTGCCCAGGTGCAGCACCATCGGCGCACGTGCCGGCGGGCGGGGCGGTGCGCCCTCTCCCGTCCGCCGCACGGGCCCGCGGGGCCCGGCGGGCCGCATGCGGGAGGTGCGCCCGGGGTCGGCCGGTCCGTCGTCGCGCTCACGCACGGGACGCGGACCCGGCCGTCCGGGCGCGGGGCGGGCCCCCTCCGGGCGGGCGGGCCTGCCGGGCCCCGCGGGACGGACCGGCTCGGCACGGCCCGGCCGGCCGGGCGCGTCCGGGCGCACCGGATCGGTACGGCCCGGCCCCCCGGACCGCCGGGGGCCGGCCGGCTCGGCGCGGCCCGGCCTTCCCTGCGCCCCCGGGCGGGCCTCGGCGCGGCCCGGCCGGCCGGATGCGTCGGGACGGGGCGCCCGCGCGGGCGTCGCGGGGCGCGGCGGCCTGCCGGGACCGTCCGGCTTCCCCGCCCGGCTCTGCCTGCCGCCTCCGGCCGGCCCCCCGGACCCGCGGGCTCCGCCCTGCCCCCCGGACCTGCTTCCTCCGGCTCTGCTCTGCCCTTCCGAACCGTTCCGCCCGTCGCCTGCGGCCGGTCGCCGGTTCCGTGCCGGGCGGCCGGTCGCGTCCGGCTCCCCGGCCCCTCCGGAGCGCGTGGAGCCGCCGCTCCTGCCAGTCCTGCCGGGACCGTCGGAGCGCCCCGGGCCGTCGGGGCGGGCCGGCCCGCCCCGCCCGTCCGTCCCACCGCGCCCGCCGGGGGGCACGGGCCGACCCGCCCCTCCCCGGGCCCCGGGCCTGCCGGTGCCCTCCGCGCCGCTCTGCCCGCCCTGTCCGTCGGGACGGCCGGGACTTTCGGGACGGCCCGGACCCTCGGGGCGGCCCGGACCCTCGGGGCGGTCGGGACGGCGAGGGCCGCGGCGGCCGGAGCCACCGCGGCCGGCACCGGGACCGCGACCACCGCTGTCGTTCATCGACCCGTGCCCGGCACTCGCTCCTGCCCGACGGGCGTCTGGCCCTCGCTGGCGACCCGGCCGCCGGGGAGGCCGTCGGAGTCGATCACGCGGGCGGAATCGTCGGGGACCATCCCCTGCCGGTCGGCCGCGTCGGCCACCTGGCGGGGCATCTCCAGCTGCATGTTCTCGCTCTTCTGCTTCTGCTTCTGGAGGCTGAGCTGATGGAGCTCCCTGCGCAGGTCGCTCTCCCGGATGGCGTTCTGGGCCAGGACGGTGTTCAGCAGCAGCAGGGTGACCAGGCCGCCGCAGAGCAGCCCGACCACGAGCAGCACGAAGGGAGCCCTCGGCGCGCGCCCCGGCGGGGAGCCCGCCTGGGCCGCGGCGGCCTGAGCCCCCTGGGCCGCAGGCGCGGCGGGCGCCGCCTTGGCGGGCTTGGGCCTGCGGCCGGACGGTGCCACGCGAGGGACCCGCGGGGCCCGCCTGTCACGGCCGGGCGCGGCGCGGCGGACGTCTGCCTCAGCTCTCGTCAACTGCCTCACGGATCCTTTCTGCCGCCCGGCACCGGGCAGAGGCCGCCCGCGGGTTGCGGGCCACCTCCTCTTCGCTCGGGAGCTCGGCCCCCTTCGTCAGCAGGGCGAACCTCGGCTGGTGAGCCGGGAGCGGGACGGGCAGCCCCGGGGGGCTGGTGTCCCGGGTTCGCGCGGTGAGGATCTGCTTGGTCAGCCGATCCTCGAGAGAGTGGTAGGCGAGCACGACGACGCGCCCGCCCAGCGTCAGCGCGTCGAGTGCCGCGGGCAGCGCCCTCTCCAGTGCCGTCAACTCCGCGTTCACCTCGATCCGCAACGCCTGGAACGTTCTTTTTGCGGGGTTTCCCCCGGTTCTCCGCGTGGCCGCGGGGATCGCCGTACGGACGATCTCCGCAAGCCGCTTGGTAGACGTTATGGCTTCCCTGGCCCTTTCCTTGGCAATTAGGTGCGCGACACGCGGGGCGAATCTCTCCTCACCGTAATCCCGGAGGATCCGGATCAGATCGGCGACGGGATAGGTGTTGACGACGCTCTCGGCCGTCAGCTCCTCCTCCCGGTCCATCCGCATGTCCAGCGGCGCGTCGTAGGAGTAGGCGAAGCCCCGCTCGGCCTCGTCCAGCTGGGGCGAGGAGACGCCCAGGTCGAACAGGGCGCCGTCGATCCTCCGGCGGCCGATCCCGGCCAGCACGTCGGCGAGCTCGTCCGAGACCGCGCGGACCAGCGTGGTCCGGCCGGCGTACGGCGCGAGCCTGGCCGTGGAGCGCTCGATCGCGGTGGGGTCGCGGTCGATCCCGACGAGGTGGAGCGAGGGGTGCGCGGCGAGCAGGGCCTCGGCGTGCCCGCCGAGGCCGAGGTTCGCGTCGACGACGACGGGCTCGGGCCGGTCCAGCGCGGGAGCCAGCAGTTCGAGCACGCGGTCGAGCATCACGGGCACGTGCCCGCCCGGCCCCTGAGGATCGTTCCTGTCGTTCTCGGCGTGCCTGTCGTTCTCGGCGTGCCTGTCGTTCTCGGCGTGCATCGGGCACACCCCCCCTTCGCCGCCTCGCTCGCGGATACGCGGCGGACGCTCATCGGTGTCGTGGAACCTGCTTCGCGGGCCTCTCCCGCCACGGGCGGCGTTCCCGGACGGGCCCGCCACACGGCGACGAGGAGCCCCGGTCCGGACGCCGACCAGCCTCGCCCGGCCCGCGACGGGCGCGGACCGGGCGAGGCTTCCGATGGAGCGAGGTGGCAACGCGGGGAGACGCCGTCCCGGCGCCGCCACCGCAGAGTACGGGGTTCACGAAGCGGGCCCTGACGGGCCCCCACCCCGGGGCCGCCCGGCCAGGTCCCCATCCGCACCCGCGTGTCCTCGCGCCACCTGACACCGGGGAAGGTGCATCAGCTGGCGCGCGACTGGTTGCGGGTGGAGACCTCGCCGAACGACGTGTTCACCATGAGTCGACCGTGGAATCACAGAATCCCTGGCAGCACCTCCTCCGACAGGTCGGCGAAAGCCTGCTCTTGGTCGGCCAGATAGGCGTCCCAGGCCTGCGCGTCCCAGATCTCCAACCGGGTGTTGGCACCGATGACCACGCAGTCACGCTGCAGGCGGGCGTATTCACGCAGAGCCTGCGGGATGGTGACACGGCCTTGCTTGTCAGCGAACTCGTCGGACGCACTGGCGAAGAGGACGCGGCTGTAGTCACGGACCGCCTTCGCGGTCACCGGCGCGGTTCGCAGAGCCTCGGTGATGCGCTGGAACTCCTCTACGGGGAATACGTAGAGGCAGCGCTCCTGGCCTTTGGTGATCACCAGACCCTCCGCCAGCTCTTCGCGGTACTTCGCCGGCAGGAACAGCCGTCCCTTGTCGTCGAGGCGCGGATGATGAGTGCCGAGGAACATCGGCCCTCACCTCCCGTGCCCAGTGGAACGCTCAGCGCTGCACTCTCTCCACGGCTCAGCCCTCCACTGCGCACCACCATACTCCACTTCTCCCCACCGTCAACTGATTCCGACCCGCTCCGCGCCCGAATTGGTCGATATTTCCCCAGGTCAGCGAGGGTGGGGCCGAGTGGAGCGGGCGAGCGGGCGAGCGGGCCCCCGATCGCCACGGGCGTGTCGGCGGGGCGCCAGAGCCTCGCGCGGGGTCCGCACCGGACGGAGCACGGGCCGGCAGGAGCGGAGCGCGTGCCGGAGAGGTCGCGGATCGGCACGGGATCCGCACCCGGGGTCCCCGAGAATCGAACATTCATCGCGCATACTGTGGGCCATTCACCCGAAATAGACCTCAATGACCGCATAAAGTCGCCGAGGAACCCGCGGAGACGTAGGGTCGGCACTCACAATGGGAGAGGGGCCACGTCGGCCCCCGCAACACGTACCCCCGGCGCGCAACCGCCGCACCCTCATGGAGGCCTGGTGGCAGTAACCCATGACGTCTCACCTCGGCTCGACGACCTGGTGGCCACCGCGCACCGGATCCGGGAGGCGATCGAATCGGTCATCGAGGGCAAGAGCGACGTCATCCGCCTGACCTTGACCGTCCTGCTGGCAGAGGGCCATCTGCTCATCGAGGATGTGCCCGGCGTCGGCAAGACCATGCTCGCCAAGGCTCTGGCGCGGTCCATCGACTGCCCGGTGCGCCGCGTCCAGTTCACCCCCGACCTGCTGCCCAGCGACATCACCGGGGTCAGCGCCTACAACCAGCAGACCCGGGAGTTCGAGTTCAAGCCGGGGCCGGTGTTCGCCAACATCGTGGTCGGCGACGAGATCAACCGCGCCTCGCCCAAGACGCAGTCGGCCCTGCTGGAGTGCATGGAGGAGCACCAGGTCACCGTCGACGGCACGACCTACGCGCTCGACGCGCCCTTCATGGTGATCGCGACCCAGAACCCGATCGAGATGGAGGGCACCTACCCCCTCCCCGAGGCGCAGCGCGACCGCTTCACCGCGCGGATCGCGATGGGCTACCCGGAGCCCGCCGCCGAGCTGGAGATGCTCGACGTGCACGGCGCCACCTCCCCGATCGACAAGCTGGAGCCGGTGGCCACCACCGCCGAGGTCCGCGCCCTGATCGAGGCGGTGCGTGCGGTCTACGTCTCCCAGCCGATCAAGAAGTACGCGATCGACCTGGTAACCGCCACCCGCCGCTCCCCCGACCTGCGGCTCGGCGCCTCCCCGCGCTCCACCCTGCAGCTGGTCCGCGCGGCCCGGGCGCACGCCGCGCTCGCCGGGCGCGACTACGTCATCCCCGACGACCTGCAGGAGCTGTGCCTGCCCGTGCTGGCCCACCGCCTGCTGCCCAGCGTCGAGGCCCAGGGCCAGCGCCGCCTGCCCGAGCAGGTGATAGCCGAACTGGTCCGCCGGGTGCCCGTACCCGAGGCGCAGGCCCGATGAGCCCGCGGGACGGGCGGACCGGCTCCCCCGATGAGCTCCGTGGCCGCGGCCGGCGCGGCGGACGCGGTTGGGCGCCTCCGGCCGTCCCGCCGTGCCGGATGGGGGCGTGATGACCGGGCTCAGGGCGCTCACCACGCGCGGCCGGTCCTTCCTGGCCTCCGGGCTCGCGGCGCTGGCCTGCGCCTTCTTCATCGGGGAGCACGACCTGCTCCGCGTCGGAGTGCTCGTCGTCTCCCTCCCGCTGATCGCGGCCGTAGTGGTGGCGCGCACCCGCTACCGGCTGAGCTGCGCGCGGCGCCTCGACCCGCCCCGGGCCGAGGTCGGCAGCGAGGCCTCCGTGACCCTCCGGCTGGAGAACGTCACCCGGCTGCCCACCGGCCTGCTGATGATCGAGGACACCGTCCCCTACGCGCTCGGCGCCCGGCCCAGGTTCGTCCTGGACCGGGTGGAACCGCGGGGCGTCCGGGAGATCGAGTACCGGGTCCGCTCCGACCTGCGCGGCCGCTTCCCCATCGGCCCCCTCTCGATCCGGATCAGCGACCCCTTCGGCCTGGTCGAGCTGACCCGGTCGTTCACCGTCAGCGACACGCTGGTGGTGACCCCCCAGGTGGTGGCCCTCCCCCACGTCCGCCTGTCCGGCGAGTGGACGGGCGGGGGCGACAGCCGTACCAGGAGCGTGGCGGCGGCGGGCGACGACGACATCGCGCCGCGCGAGTACCGTCAGGGCGACGACCTGCGGCGGGTGCACTGGCGCTCGACCGCCCGGTACGGCGAGCTGATGGTCCGGCGCGAGGAGCAGCAGTGGCAGAGCCGGGGCGCGCTGCTGCTGGACACCCGCAGGCACGCGCACCGCGGCGAGGGCCCCCGCTCCTCCTTCGAGGTGGCGGTCTCGGCCGCGGCCTCCATCGGCGTCCACCTGGCCCACGAAGGGCTGGGCCTGCGCCTGGTCACCGACCAGGGTGCCGAGCATCTCACCGACACGGGGCAGAGCTGGTCGCTGCTGGACACCCTCGCCGTCGCCCGGACCAGCTCGGCGCGGTCGCTGGAGTACGGCGTCACCGCGCTGCGGCAGGGCGGCGGAGACGGGCTGATCGTGGCGGTGCTCGGCGGCGTCACCCTGGAGGAGGCGCAGTCCCTGGCCCGGCTCAGGCACGGCAACGTCACCGGCGTCGCGGTCCTCCTGGACGTGGCGGGCTGGGACCGGCCCGAGCTCGCCGACGGCCGGGAGTACCGGGCCGCGCAGGCGGTGCTCGCCGGAGCGGGCTGGCGCATCGTACGGCTCCCGGCGGGTGTCCCGATCGCGGACGTCTGGCCGGACGCGGCGCAGCGCGGGCGATTCGCACTCACCGGAGGCGGCTCATGAGACTTCCCGTCATGTCCGGCGTGGCCACCGCAGCGGTGGCGATCGCGCTCCATCCCCTCTTCCAGGGGGGCGCCTGGTTCTGGACCAGCCTCGGGATCATCCTCGTGGTGACCGGGATCGGCATGCTGGCCGCCCACTACACGCTGCCGTACTGGCTGGTCCCGCCGGCGCAGCTGACGGCCGTCTGGATCTACCTGACGGCGGTGTTCACCGGTCCGCAGGCGTGGGCCCTGGCGGTGCCCACCAAGGACTCGGTCCTCCGGCTGGCGGAGCTGGCGGCCGACGGGTTCACCGACATCCAGCGGTTCGCGGTCCCGGTCCCCTCCAGCCCCGGGATCACCCTGCTGACCTGCACCGGCGTCGGGCTGATCGCGGTCTGCGTCGACTTCCTTGCGGTCCGGCTCCGGCGGGCCGCACTGGCCGGCCTGCCGCTGCTGTCGCTGTTCGTGGTGCCCGCCTCGTTCCTCGACGACCCGCTGGGGTGGTGGGTGGTCGTCCTCGGCGCGCTGGGCTTCCTGGGGCTGCTGGTCGCCGACGGGCGGGAGCGGGTCGGCCACTGGGGGCGGACGGTGCTGGTGCGCCGGGCGCCCTCCTTCGTCGCGCCCCGGCCCGCCGACGACCCCTCCGCCCTGCGGCTGTCGGGCAAGCGGGTCGGCTTCACCGCGATCGCCCTGGCCATCCTGCTGCCCTCGCTGCTGCCCACCCTGGAGCCCGACCCGCTGTTCGGCTTCGGCGTGGGCAGCGGCAAGGGCGGGAGCGGCAACGCGATCAGCTTTCCCAATCCGGTGGCCAACCTGCGCCGGGAGCTCTCGCTGCCGGCCAACTCCACCGTCCTCACCTATCTGACCAGTGACAACTCCTCCCGCTACCTGCGGCTGTACTCGCTGGACGTCTTCGACGGCGAGCAGTGGACGATGACGGAGCCGACCGGGCGGCCCGAGGACCGCACCTCCGCGGGGCCGCTGCCCCCCGCCCCGGGGCAGGGTCCGGGCGTGCCCGCCTCCCAGGTCACCACCCGCATCACGGTGAGCGAGGAGGTCAGGGACCTGAAGTTCCTGCCGCTGCCGTACCCGCCGGGCACGATCCGGATCGACGGGGACTGGCGGCCCGACCGGGAGACGCTCATGGTGTTCTCCCACACCGACACCGCCGGAGGGGCCTCCTACGAGGTCGTCAGCGCCGAGCCCAGGCCCACGGCGGCCATGCTCAAGGCGGCGGGGCCGGCCCCCGAGGCGATCAGGGAGAGATATCTGCCGCTCCCCGACGACCTGCCCTCGGAGATCCGGCGGCTGGCCGAGGAGGTCACCGGGGAGGGCGCCACCCCGTACGAGAAGGCGATCCTGCTCCAGGAGTTCTTCACCACCAAGGGCGGGTTCACCTACAGCCTGGCCACGCAGGGCCACGACGGCTCCGCCCTGGCGGACTTCCTGCTCCGCAGCAGGTCCGGGTACTGCGAGCAGTTCGCCGCCTCGATGGCCGTGCTGGCCCGGGTCCTGGGCATCCCCTCCCGGGTCGCCATCGGCTACACCGGCGGCGGCAGCGTCTCCGGCCGGTGGAGCGTGCGCACGCACGACTCGCACGCCTGGCCCGAGCTCTACTTCGAGGGCGCGGGCTGGCTCCGCTTCGAGCCCACCCCGTCGGGTCCGGTCGGGCAGGCCAGCGCCTCCCGGCCCTCCTACACCTACCCGGAGGTCCTCACCGACCGGGGTGACGAGCCGTCCGCGGCCCCGAGCGCCGGCTCCACCGGCGCGGACCCGTCCAGCGGGCCGTCCGCCGCCCGCCGCAACCCCGCGCTCGACCGCGACTTCGGCGGCGTGCCGCTCGCGGTGGACGAGGGGATGCCGGCCGCCGCGAAGGCGGGGATCGGCGCGGCGGCCGCCCTGCTGGTCCTGCTGATCCCGGCGCTGCTCGGCTACGGGACGCGGCGGCGGCGGCGGAGCCTCTACTCCAGGGAGGCCGCGCCCGCCCGGGAGTCCGGGCCGGCCCGGCAGGCGCCGGAACCTGCGGGCGTCACGGCGGTCAGCGCCGAGCGCGGGAATGCGGCGGGGGCGGCGGTGGCCGCGGCCTGGGCGGATCTCGACGACGCCCTGTGCGACTACGGCATGGCGCGGGAGCCGAGCGAGAGCCCACGGGCCCTGGCCCGGCGCCTGGTGCGGCAGTACGGGTTCGACGCGGAGGCGGCGGCCTCGGTGACGAGGATCGCCGCGGCGGTGGAGCGCCTGCTCTTCGCCAGGACACCCGGCGCGACCGGGCCCATGAGCGAGGACGTCCGGCGCGTCCGGCGGGCCCTGGCCGCCACCGTCCCGCGCGGAAGGCGGATCAGGGCCGTCCTGCTCCCGCCGTCCACGCTGCTGCGGATGCGGGCGGCGGGGGCGCGGATACTCGACGGTTTCGACCGGCTCGGGAACATCCGGCTCCGGCTCCCGGCCCGCAGGGACGCCTGACGGAGGCATGGGAAAGGGCCCCGGCGCGCCGGGGCCCTTTCCCATGCCTCTTCCCATGCCGCGGACCGGGCGGGAACCCGGCGGCGTCCGCTCCCGGGCCGGAGCGGGAACCGGCCTCAGGGACGGCGGAGGCGTCACCGGGCCGCCGGGGCGCGCCAAGGTGCCGGGCGAACCGTGAGCCGCCCCGTGGAGGGCGGCTCATCCGCTGACCCGCGGAAGGCGGGAGAGGTCAGCGCTCGTCGTGGCGACGGCGCCAGCGCTCTTCCATCCGCTCCATGAAGCTCTGACGGGAGCCGCCGCGGCCCGCCGCCTTGCCTCCTCGCTGCCCGCGGGGAGCCGGGGATGAGGAACCCTCACCGAACCCGTTCATCCGCTTCCAACTGGACAGACCCCACAAGCACGCGGCGAGCATGACCACGAAACCGCCGACGCCGAGAGGGATGAGGTTGATCACAACGCCGACCATCAACAGGACGACGCCGAGGACGAAGCCGATGGAGGCCTTCACCAGACGCCGCTTGTAGTGACTGCGCGGATCACTGATCCTTACGGTATTGGCCCACTTCGGGTCCTCGGCGTAGAGGGCCTGCTCGATCTGGTCGAGCAGGCGCTGCTCGTGCTCAGAGAGCGGCACGGCGCCTCCCAAGGACAGCCCCAGGACGGGGAAAACGGTGACGGACGACACGGGGTGTCCGAACCTCGCGGTCGGTTATCCCCAGAATACGAGGCTGTAGACGTAGACGAAAGAAAACGTCCAACGTAGTCCAAACCGGAGGTGCGATCACGGCTATTCCTCCTCGGATCGGATGCGGACGAGCGAGGCCGGGAGCACCGCGTCGCGGCCGAACCTCTGCGCCGCCCGGTCCATCGCCCGCTCGGCCTCCCGCCAGCCCGCCTCCCGCTCGCCGAGGGCGAGCTGCCGGGGGGCCGCGTCGGCGGGGAGCAGGTTCTCCACCCGCACCCCGACCAGGCGGACCAGGGCCCCCTCCAGGCCGGAGGCGGCGTACAGGTCGCAGGCGACCGAGTAGAGCTCCCGGGCGACGTCGGTGGGCTCGGCCAGGGTCCGGGACCGGGAGAGCGTGGTGAAGTCGGGGCGGCGGAGCTTGACGCTGACCGTGCGGCCGGCGTGGCCGCCCGCCCTGAGCCTCGCGGCGACCCGCTCCGAGAGCCGGAGCAGCTCCCTGCGGATCTCCACCGGGTCGTCGACGTCCACGGCGAAGGTCTCCTCCGCGCCGATGCTCTTGTCGGGCACGTGCGGGGTCACCCGCCGGTCGTCGCGGCCCCAGGCCAGCGCGGCGAGGTGCGCGCCGGAGGCCCGGCCCAGCTCGCGCTGGAGAGTCTCCACCGGCGTCCTGGCGAGGTCGCCGACGGTCCGCACGCCGAGCCGCGCCAGGGAGCGCTCCGTGCGCTCCCCCACGCCCCACAGGACCGCCACCGGCAGCGGGTGCAGGAAGTCCACCACCCGGTCGGCGGGCACGACGAACAGCCCGTCGGGCTTGCAGTGCTGCGAGGCGAGCTTGGCCACGAGCTTGCTGCTCGCCACCCCGACCGAGCAGGTGACGCCGTGCTCCGCGGCGACCCGCTCGCGGATCATGGCGGCGATCCCGGCCGGCGGACCGAGCCGCCGGCGCGCCCCCGAGACGTCCAGGAAGGCCTCGTCGGAGGCTATCGGCTCCACTTCGGGGGTGAAGGTCCGGAAGATCTCCATGACGCCGCGGGACACCTCGGAGTATTTGCCGTGGCTCGGCGGGATGACCGTGGCCCGTGGACAGAGCCGCCGGGCCCGCGTCATGGGCATCGCCGAGTGCACGCCGTACCTCCTCGCCTCGTAGGTGGCGCTGAGGACGACGCCGCGCGGGCCGGGCGCGCCGATGATGACGGGCGTGCCGACGAGCTCGGGCCGCTCCCGCAGCTCGACGCTCGCGAAGAAGGCGTCCATGTCGGCATGGAGGATCGGGCAGCCGCTGTCGTCCCCGCCGAGGTCGGAACCGGGGCGGGGCACCTGCTGTTTCCTCGACACGGCGCCATCCTATGGGAACACCCGTTCGGTGCAGGCCTCATCGGTGGCCGAGGATGTGCAGCTGGGAGGCGATGTCGCGCAGGACCGGGTGCTCGGCCGCCGCCTGCTCCAGGGCGATCAGCGCTCCGGCCGCCCCGGGCTCGCCGTCGAGCAGCCTGCTCGGCACGAGGTCGGCGAAGACGCGCACACCGTGGACCTCGCCCGGCCGCAGGCCCGAGGCGCCGAGGAGCCGCACCAGGGACTCGCGGGTGAAGCGCCGGGGCGTGGGGTCGCGGTCGCCCCAGCGGCCCTCGGGGTCGCCGAGGACCTTCAGGGCCTCGTCGAAGCGGCCCGAGACGGAGCGGTGCAGTGCGGCGGCCAGCGGGTTGGCGGCGAGCACGCTGACCATGCCCCCCTCCCGCAGCAGGCGGGCCATGGCGGCCAGCGAGTCGGCGGGGTCCTCGACGTACTCCAGCACGCTGTGGCAGAGCACCAGGTCGGTGCCGCCGGCCGGGAGCAGCTCGCCCAGGTCGGCCGCGTCGCCCTGCAGCGCGCGGACGCCCACTCCCGCCTCGGCGGCGCGGCGCTCCAGCGCGGCCAGCGAGTCGGGGCTGGGGTCCACGACCGTGACGGCGTGCCCGAGCGCGGCGAGCGGCACGGCGAAGCCCCCGGTGCCGCCCCCGGCGTCGACGATGTCGAGTCGGTCGCGGCCGGTCACGGCCACGCGATCGGCCAGCGCCGCCCGCAGGACGTCCCAGACGACGGCGGTGCGGACCGCCGGAGCCCCGGGCTGTCGTGAGGTGCCTACGGCATGCAACTTCCGATCGCCTCCTTCGTCGGTGACGAGCCCAGCCTACGCCGCGCCGGTGGAACCGGCGACGCGCGCGGGCACCCGCCCGTCCGCAGAAAGGGGCGGACCCTCCGCGGGCCGGGGCCGCTACAGCGCCAGGGAGGGCTTGAGCTGCTTGAACCGGGCCAGCAGCCCGTTGACGAACTGCGGCGACTCGTCCGTCGACAGCTCGGAGGCCAGGCCGACCCACTCGCTGATGACGACGCCCTCGGGGACGTCGGGCATCCAGAGCAGCTCGTAGGTGCCGCCGCGGAGCAGGTTGCGGTCGACCGCGGGCATGCGGTCGAGCGTCCAGCCCTCGGCGTAGGTGGTGATCAGCTCGTCGATGCGCGACCGGTGGCGGCACACGCCCTCGACGATCGTCGAGGTGTACTCGTTGACCGGCGGGTCGGCCCGCTCGAGCCGCTCGGCGAGCACCCGGAGCGGGTCCTCCCCGCGCGCCTCGGCCTCGAACAGGACGTCCAGCGCGCGCCTGCGCGCCTTACCGCGTGCCGACATCAGGCGCGGCCGAGGTAATCGCCGGTGCGGGTGTCGACCTTGACCTTCTCGCCGGTGGTGATGAACAGCGGGACCTTGATCTCCGCGCCGGTCTCCAGCTTCGCGGGCTTGGTGCCGCCGGTGGAGCGGTCGCCCTGCAGGCCCGGCTCGGTCTCGGCGATGGTGAGCTCGACCGCCGCGGGGAGGTCGACGTAGAGCACGTTGCCCTCGTTGATCGCCACGGTGGCGAGCATGTTCTCCAGCAGGTAGTTGGCGGCGTCGCCGACGGCGGTGCGGGAGACGTGGAGCATGTCGTAGGTCTCGGTGTCCATGAAGACGAACTCCTCGCCGTCCATGTAGGAGAACTGCATCTCGCGCTTGTCGACGTTGGCCACCTCGACCTTGACGCCGGCGTTGAAGGTCTTGTCGACGACCTTGCCGGACATCACGTTCTTGAGCTTGGTGCGAACGAACGCGCCGCCCTTGCCGGGCTTGACGTGCTGGAACTCCACAACCGTCCAGAGCTCACCGCCCTCGAGCTTGAGCACGAGACCGTTCTTGAGGTCGTTCGTCGTCGCCACTGGTTTCTCCTGCGTACGGCCGCTCTTGGGGACGAGCAGCTCTTTGGTCGTCCGGTGTGGGGAGCTCCGGCCCGTCCTCACGCGTCATGGGCGCCTCCCCTGCGGGGGCGCCCTGAGCGCCTTGCCCCGCAGGGTCTCTGCGGGGTCCCCCGCGGGCCCTGTCCCTGCGGCGGGCCCGGGGGCGGATCGGTGATCGGAACTCGATCGTCTAGTCTACCGTGCCCGCGCCCGCGCTCCGGTTCCGCGGCGGGACCCGCCGGGCCCCGCGCAGGCCGTACGGCCCGCACCCCGGCCGGGGTGCGGGCCGTACGGCCTGCGCGGGCCCGCTCAGGCCAGGGCGGGCTCGGCGTCCCTGGAGTCCGCGTCCCGGCCGGCGGGCGCCGCGGCGGGCGGTTCCTCCAGGGACTGCGGCGGAGCGTTCAGCACGTCCTCGTCCAGGCGACCCTCCGACCTGCCCACCAGGACCGGGACGACCATCTGGCCGGCGACGTTGGTGGCGGTGCGGATCATGTCGAGGATCGGGTCGATCGCCAGCAGCAGGCCGACCCCCTCCAGCGGGAGGCCGAGCGTGCTCAGGGTCAGGGTGAGCATCACGATCGCGCCGGTCAGGCCCGCGGTGGCGGCGGAGCCGACCACGGAGACGAAGGCGATCAGCAGGTAGTCACCGAGACCGAGCTGGACGCCGAAGACCTGGGCCACGAAGATCGCGGCGAGCGCCGGGTAGACCGCGGCGCAGCCGTCCATCTTCGTGGTGGCGCCGAACGGCACCGCGAAGGAGGCGTAGTCGCGGTCGACGCCGAGGCGCTCGACGGTGACGCGCTGGGTCAGCGGCATGGTGCCGACCGAGGAGCGGGAGACGAAGGCCAGCTCGATGGCGGGCCAGGCGTTGCGGTAGAAGGCGACCGGGCTCACCCTGCCGACGAGGGAGAGCAGCGCCGGGTAGACCACCAGCAGGACCGCGAGGCAGCCGAGGTAGACGCCGGCGCTGAGCTTGGCCAGCGGGGCCAGCAGGTCCCAGCCGTAGGTGGCCACGGCCTTGCCGATCAGGCCCGCGGTGCCGATCGGGGCCAGCCGGATGACCCACCACAGGGCCTTCTGGACCAGCTCCAGGACGGAGCGGCTGAACGCGAGGAACGGCTCGGCCTTCTCGCCGGCCGCCATCGCGGCGGCGCCGAGCACGATCCCCAGGAAGACGATCTGCAGGACCTTGACCTCGGCGAACGCGGTGACGATGTTGGTCGGGACGATGCCGGTCAGGAAGTCGGTCCAGGTGCCGGCGCCTTCCAGGTCCACGGCCTTGGCGCCGTCGAGGGCGATGGTGACGCCCCGGCCCGGGTCGATCAGCAGGCCGAGGCCGATGGCGACGGCCACCGCGGCCAGCGAGGTCGCCATGAACCAGCCGAGCGTCTTGCCGGCGAGCCGGGCGGCTCCGTTGACGTTGCGCAGGTTGGCCACGCTGACCACGACGGCGGTGAAGACCAGCGGCGGGACGGCGAGCTTGAGGAGCTGGACGAAGATCGAGCCGACCTGGGTCAGCGCGGTGGTGAGCCAGGCGACCTCGCCGGCGCGGGCGGCCAGGCCCAGGGCGACGCCGGCGACCAGGCCCAGCAGGAGCTGCAGGGAGAAGGAGAATCTCTTCACGAACGTGACTTCCGAGAAAGGGCATGCCGGAGCGGACACGGTCATGCGGGGTGAGGAAAAGGACTCGAAGGCGCGTTCTAGCGACAGAGATCGCCGTTGAGACGGCACAGGTCGACGTGGAGCCGCTCGACCAGCCGCACGGACGTCAGGGAGAACCTCACGAAGGGTTGGAACACCCCTCCCTGCGGGGGCATTCCTCCCGTCCGTGTGAGAGGGGCCACAGGACTCCGCCGTGGGGCCGGGCCCGCGGGCGGGGCCGGATCCCTCGGCGCGGGAAGAGCTCGGATCCCTCGGCGCGGGAGGGACCCGGATCCCTCGGGCGGGTCCGGGCCCCGGCCGCGACCGGGGCCCGCGGGCGCGTCAGGAGGCGAGCTCCCCGACCTTCTCGATGAGCCGGATGCGCTCGTCGTGCGTGCGGCCGAGCGGGGTGACGTTGATCGTCGTCACGCCGGACTCCCGCATCGCCTGGAGCCGGTCGCGGACGAAGCCCTCCGAGCCGATCAGCGACATCGACTCCAGCAGCTCCTGCGGGACGAGGGCCGCGGCCTCGTCCTTCTTCCCGGACAGGTAGAGCTCCTGGATCTGCTCGGCCTCCTTCTCGTAGCCGTAGCGGCGGGCGAGGTCGTTGTAGAAGTTCTTGCCCTTGGCGCCCATGCCGCCGATGTAGAGGGCGGCCATGGGGCGGCCGAGCTCCAGCCAGCCCGAGACGTCCTCGCCGATGGCGAGGCTCGCCTGGGCGATGACGTCCAGCTCGCCGAGCCCGGGGTCGCGCTTGGCCTTCCCGGCCGCGATCGAGGGCCCCCAGACGTCGGCGGCCTTCTCCGGCATGTAGAAGATCGGCTCCCAGCCCTCGGCGATCTCGGCGGCGAGCTCGACGTTCTTCGGGCCGATGGCGGCGATCACCACGGGGATGCGCTCGCGGACGGGGTGGTTGATGAGCTTGAGGGGCTTGCCGAGGCCGGTGCCCTGGTCGGCGGGGAGCGGGATCGTGTAGTGCTTGCCCCGGTGGTCGACGCGCTCGCGGCGCCAGACCTGGCGGCAGATCTCGATGACCTCGCGGGTCCGGCCGAGCGGCGCGGTGTACGGCACGCCGTGGAAGCCCTCGATGACCTGCGGCCCGGAGGCGCCCAGCCCGAGGGTGAAGCGGCCGTCGGAGACGTAGTCCATGCCCGCGGCGGTCATCGCCAGCAGGGTCGGGGTCCGCGAGTAGACGGGCAGGATCCCCGAGGCGATCTGCAGCCGCTCGGTCCTGGCCGCGATGTAGCCCATCTGGCTGACCGCGTCGAAGCTGTAGGCCTCGGCGACGAAGACGATGTCGAGACCGGCCTTCTCGTAGTCGGCCAGCTCGGCCACCGTCTCCTTGAAGCCCCCCGAGTAGTTCAGGGCCATACCGATACGCATCGTGAGATCGTCCTTCCGCACGCCGACGAAACCGAATGTTGTTCCGTTGTCTCCGCAACAAAGGCTATCGACTCCGCCGCCCGGCACCAACCCCCGGGCCCGGGGCGAGTACCCTACGCGTTCCGGGGCATGGAACGCCTTTTCCCGAACGGCGGACGGACGGCGGACGAGGAGCGGTGTGCTGAAGCGGGTGATCGTCGCGGTGCTGGTGGCGGTGGCGGTTGCGGTGTCCCTGGTGCTCGGCGGGCACGGGCTGCTACCGGAGTTCGGCGGGTTCACACCCGTGCTGGAGAGCCTGCTGCCCTGGCTCGGGACCACCGTGCCCCTCCTGCTGCTCGGCGCGCTGCTGGCCAGATCGCGGGCCGCGGCCGCCGCGGCCCTGCTCCCCGCGGCGGTGTGGGGGGTCATGTTCGGCCCGGACCTGCTGCGCACCGCGCCGGGCGGTCCCAGCGACCTGTCCGTCGCCACGCTCAACGTGGGCGTGGTCAACGACTCCTCCGGGCTGGCCGTACGGACCGTCGCCAAGGGCCGGGACCTGTTCGCCGCCCAGGAGCTGACCCCCGGCGGCCCGGCGGCCGCGGAGCTCGACACCCTCTTCCCGCACAAGGTGCAGATCAGCACGGTCGGGCTGTGGAGCCGCTTCCCCATCGTCGAGCGGAGCCAGGCCGACATCGGCCTGGACTGGGTGCGGGCGCTGCGGGCCGTGGTGGAGACCCCCAAGGGGAGGGTGACCGTCTACGTCGTGCATCTGGCCTCGGCCCGCCCCGGGGAGACGGCCCAGCGCGATCGGACGCTGGCCCACGCCCGGCGGCTCGTCGACGCCGACGACAGCGAGCGCCTGCTGCTGCTCGGCGACCTCAACACCGCCACCACCGACCGCAAGCGCGCCGACCTGGTCCCGCCGCTCCTCGACGCCCAGGAGGAGGCCGGGACGGGGTTCGGATTCACCTGGCCCGCCTCGTTCCCGGTCACCCGCCCCGACCACATCCTCTACCGGGGGCTCACCGCGACCAGCGCGGGCGTCGAGCCCGCCGCCGGCAGCGACCACCGCGCCGCGGTCGCCTCACTGCGCATATCGCGACGCTGACGCGTCGCGGCTCGGGGACCGGTAACCGCCGTCTTCCCTCGTCACGTGCTCGCTTCGCTGCGCGCGCTCCTCAGTCCAGACGCCGGAGCCCCCTCACTGCGCATATCGCGACGCTGACAGTCTCGCCAGGTCGGCGGGGGTGTCGATGTCGGCCGGGTCACCCAGGTCGTCGCAGGGCACCTCGACGACCAGCTCGGGGTGGGCGCGGAGGAACGGCCGGGCTCCGACGTCGCCCACGGCGAGCTCCGCGACCCCCGCGAAGTGCTCCCGGGCGATCAGCACCGGGTTCCGCCGCGCGCCGCCGTAGGTGGCGACCGCGATCGGGGCGCCGTCCAGCCCCGCCCGGACGAGCCGCCCGACCACCGCCGCCCCGATGAGCGGCTGGTCCACCAGCGCCACCACCGCATGCCCGGCGTCCGGGGGCAGCACCTCCAGGCCGGTCCGGAGCGACGAGCCCATCCCGGAGCGCCAGCCGGGATTGCGCACGGCCACGGCTCCGCGCACCTGCACGGTCACCGCGCCGAGCACCACCACCACCGGATGGCAGCCGCCGTCGCGGAGCGTCCGGATCCCCCGGTCCAGCAGCCGCTCCCCGCCGAACTCCACCAGGGCCTTGGGCCTGCCCAGCCGCTCGCCCGCCCCGGCCGCCAGCAGCAGCCCCGCGCAGCCCCCGCCGTCCCCTCCGCCCGGGCTCACGCGTCCTCACCATGGCCGTCACCGTGGATGCGGCCGGATCCGCCGGTGAGCGGCCGGCCCGTGCCACCCCAGCGGAGCTGGATCAGCTCGGCGGCGATGGAGACCGCGGTCTCCTCGGGGGTCCGGGCGCCCAGGTCCAGGCCGATCGGCGAGCGGAGCCGCGCCAGCTCCGCCTCCGTCAGCCCCGCCTCGCGCAGGCGCTCCAGCCGGTCGGCGTGGGTACGGCGCGAGCCCATCGCCCCGACGTAGCCCGCCGGGGTGCGCAGCGCCACCTCCAGCAGCGGGACGTCGAACCTGGGATCGTGGGTGAGCACGCAGATCACGGTCCGCTCGTCCACCGCGGCCGAGGTCAGATAGTCGTGCGGCCACCTGACGACCACCTCGTCGGCCTCGGGGAAGCGCCTGGCCGTGGCGAAGACCGGCCGGGCGTCGCACACCACCACGTGGTAGCCGAGGAACTTCCCGATCCTGGCCACCGCGGCGGCGAAGTCGATCGCCCCGAAGACCAGCATGCGGGGCGGCGGGGCGAAGGAGTGCACGAAGACCGACAACTCGTCGAGGCGCCGCTCACCGTGCGCGCCGTACCGCCTGACGCCGGTGAGCCCCTGTGCGAGCATGCCCCGCACGTCGTCGTCGACCGCCTCGTCCAGCCGGGCCGGGCCCAGCGAGCCCGACGAGCGGTCCGCCCAGACCACCCGGCGGGCCCCGGTCCGGCCGGGACCCGACAGCACGGTCGCCACCGCCACCGGCTCGTGCCCGCGCACGGAGGCCGCGATCTCCCCCAGCTCGGGGAAGGTCCGCCTGGAGACCGGCTCCACGAACACGTCGAGAACACCGCCGCAGGTCAGGCCGACCGAGAACGCGTCGTCGTCGCTCACGCCGTACCGCTGCAGGACGGGCTCGCCGGAGGCGGCCACCTCGCCCGCCAGCTCGTAGACGGCCCCCTCCACGCAACCGCCCGAGACGCTGCCCTCGGCCTCCCCGCCGAGCACCGCCATCGACGCGCCGGGCGGGCGGGGCGCGCTGCGGAACGTGGCCACCACGGTGGCCAGCCCGAAGGTCTCCCCCGCCTCCCACCAGCGGACGATCTGCGACAGCACGTCACGCACGGGCGCCTCCCAGCAGCCGGGCCAACTCCTCGAACGCGGCCAGGCTGTGCCCCGCCACGAAGTCGTCGATGTACGGCCAGGCGGCGCGCATCCCGGCGGTGAGCGGCCGGTAGCCCTCCCGGCCCTTGTGCGGGTTCACCCAGACCACCCGGTGCGCCGTCCGAGACAACCGGGCCATCTGGGTCCCGAGCAGCGAGACGTCGCCGCGTTCCCAGCCGTCGGAGGCGATCACCACGGTCGCGCCCCGGGCGTCACCGCCGCGCAGCAGCTCCCGCAGCTCCTCCCCCAGCCGGGTCCCGCCGCTCCAGTCGGGGATCGCGCGCGAGACGGCCTCCATCGCCCGGTCCGGGTCGCGGTGGCGCAGCTCGGCGGTGAGCCGGGTCAGCCGGGTGCCCGCGCTGAACACCTCGGTGGCCCCGGGCTCGGACCTGACCAGGGCGTGGGCCAGGCGGAGCAGGGTGTCGGCGTAGGGGGTCATCGACCCGCTCACGTCCACCACCAGCACGGCCCGGCGGGGCCGGGTCCTCCTGGCGCGGCGGTGCAGCCGGGCGGGCTCCCCGCCCCGGCTCAGGGCCTCGCGCACCGTCCGCCGGACGTCGAGCCGCCCCCGGCGCGCCGGCCGGAACCTGCGGGACGGGCGCCGCTCGCGCCCGGCCCGGAGCAGGGCGAGCAGCCGGTGCACCTCGGCCAGCTCCGCCGCGGTCAGCCCGGCCACGTCGCGGCCGCGCAGCACCTCCGCCGGGCTCGCTCCGGCGGCCAGGGGCGGATCCCCGCCGGGCTCGCCGGGGGTCCCGCCGGTCGGCACCGTGTGCCGGGTGACGGTGACCGCCTCCTGCCGCGCGCGGCCCGGGCGCGCCCCGCCGAAGTAGGCCCGGAAGACCCGGTCGTAGCGGGGCAGGTCGTCGGCGGAGGCGCACAGGGTGGCACGGCCCGCCCAGTACACGTCGCCGGGGCGGGCGGCGTCCAGGTGGGCCAGCGCGCGCAGCAGGCTCCGGGTCCGCTCGTGGTCGGCGGGGACCCCGGCGGCCCTCAGGCTCCTGGCGAAGCCCGTCATGGCCGCCACCAGCTCCCGCGGCGCCATCTCCGGGACGAGGGGATCCGCCGCGGCGTCCTCCCGCCGCGGACCGCCGGGGGCGCCGGGGACGTCAGCCGCGGGAGGCACCGAGGAGTCCGTTCCCGCGCACGGCCTCGTGGTCCTCCCGGTGCTTGAGCAGCGCGCCCAGCGTGGCCGCCGCCAGCCCCGGGTCCAGCTCGCGCGCGCCCAGGGTGAGCAGCGCCTCGGTCCAGTCGAGGGTCTCGGCGACGCCGGGCGGTTTGACCAGCCCGGCCCCGCGCAGCCGCCCGGCGGCCCCGGCGACCTGCTCGGCGAGCGTCCTGGAGCACTCGGGGAGCCGGCGCAGCAGGATCTCCACCTCCCGTTCGAAGGAGGGGTGCTCCAGCCAGTGGTAGAGGCAGCGCCGCTTGAGCGCGTCGTGCACCTCCCGGGTGCGGTTGGAGGTCAGCACCACCACCGGCGGAGTCCGGGCGCGGATCGTGCCGAGCTCCGGGACGGAGATCGCGAAGTCGGACAGGACCTCCAGCAGGATCGCCTCGAACTCCACGTCGGCCCGGTCGACCTCGTCGACGAGCAGCACGCTGGGCTGGGTCTCGACCGCCTGCAGCAGCGGCCGGGCGATCAGGAAGCGCCGGTCGTGGACCTCGCCCTCCAGCCGGGCCGCGTCGGCGCCGCCGCCCGCCTCGGCGGCCTTGAGGTGCAGCAGCTGCCGGGCGAAGTCCCAGTCGTAGAGGGCCTGGGAACCCTCCAGCCCCTCGTAGCACTGGAGCCGGATCAGCGGCGCGTCCAGCACGTCGGCGAGCGTCCTGGCCAGCTCGGTCTTGCCGACGCCCGCCTCGCCCTCCAGGAACAGCGGGCGGCCCATCCGCAGCGCGAGGAACGCCGCCGTCGCCAGTCCCTCGTCGGCCAGGTAGGCCCGCCGGTCGAGCAGCTCGGAGAGCTGCCCGGGCGAGGCGAGATCCGCTGCCGTGATTGTCCGCCTCAGCACCGCCTCAGGGTACGCGCCGGGGAGCCCGGGAATCCAGGGTCGCGCCGCGGCGTCCGGACGGCCCGATCCCGATGATCGGTCGCGGACGCCGGTATCCTCTCCCGGTGAGCAATCCGGCCGGGCGGGTCACCTCGCCCTCGAGAGTGGTCGTCCTGGCGTTCCTCGGGGTGGTCCTGGCGGGCACCGGGCTGCTCTCCCTGCCCGTCGCGGTCGAGCCGGGCCAGGAGGCGTCGTGGACCTCGGCGCTGTTCACCGCGACCTCGGCGGTCTGCGTCACCGGCCTGGCCGTGCTCGACACCGCGGCGCACTGGACGACCTTCGGCGAGGTCGTGATCCTGGTGCTGATCCAGATCGGCGGCTTCGGGATCATGTCGCTGGCCTCGATCCTCGCGCTGCTCGTCTCCGGGAAGCTCGGGCTGCGCGCCCGGCTCAGCACCCAGGCCGAGACCAGGTCCCTCGGCCCCGGCGACATCCGCCAGGTGATCGTGGGAGTCGCCAAGGTCACGCTGGCGGTGGAGGCGGTGACGGCCGCGGTCCTCGCCGCCCGCTTCGTGATCGGGTACGGCGAGCCGCTCGGCCGCGCCGTCTACTACGGGATCTTCCACTCGGTCTCGGCGTTCACCAACGCGGGTTTCGCGCTCTGGCCCGACAGCGTGATGCGGTTCGTCCGCGACGTGTGGATCTGCCTGCCGCTGGCGCTGACCGTGGTCGTCGGCGGCCTGGGCTTCCCGGTCTACGCCGTCCTGCGGCGGCACTGGCGGCGGCCGTCCCGGTGGTCGCTGCACGCCAAGATCACTATCGGGATGACCGCGATCCTGCTGTCCGGCGGCGCCCTGGCCATCACGATCTCCGAGTGGAACAACCCCGCGACGCTCGGCCCGCTCTCCCCCGGCCTGCGCATCCTGGCCGGCTTCTTCCACAGCGCGATGACCCGCAGCGGCGGCCTGAACTCCGTCGACACCTCCCAGATGCACGAGAACTCCTGGCTGATCAGCGACGTGCTGATGTTCATCGGCGCGGGCAGCGCCAGCACCGGGGGCGGCATCAAGGTGACCACGTTCGCACTGCTGGGCTACGTCATCCTGGCCGAGCTGCGCGGCGAGCCCGACGTCACGGCCGGCCGCCGCCGCATCTCCGAGCAGCTGCAGCGCCAGGCGCTCACCATCGCCCTGGTCAGCGTGGCGGCGGTGGTCACCGGCACGCTCGTGATGATGATGCTGACCCCGTTCGCGCTCGACCGCGTACTGTTCGAGGTGATCTCCGCGTTCGGCACCGTCGGGCTCTCTACGGGGATCACCGCCCAGGTGGGCACCGCCGGGCACCTGGTCCTGACGGCCCTGATGTTCGTCGGCCGGCTGGGCCCGGTCACCCTCGGCGCCGCGCTGGCCCTGCACGTCCAGACCCGCAGGTTCCGCTACCCGGAGGAGCGTCCCCTCGTTGGCTGAGAAGAAGAACCGCGTCGACCGCGACGCCGCCGTCGTGGTCATCGGCCTGGGCCGCTTCGGCGGGGCCCTGGCGGCCGAGCTCGTCGTCCGCGGCGTCGAGGTGCTCGGCGTGGACAGCGACTCCAGGAACGTGCAGGAGTTCTCCGGGCGGCTCACCCACGTCGTCTGCGCCGACTCCACCGACCCCGAGGCGCTGACCCAGCTGGGCGTGGCCGAGTTCGGCCGGGCGGTCGTCGGCATCGGCACCGACATCGAGTCGAGCATCCTGACCACCTCGATCCTGACCGACCTCGGCGTGCCCGACATCTGGGCCAAGGCGATCAGCCGTCAGCACGCCCGGATCCTGCAGCGGGTCGGCGCCCGCCACGTGGTCCAGCCCGAGGCGGACATGGGCGAGCGGGTCGCGCACCTGGTCACCGGCCGGATGCTCGACTACGTGGAGGTCGACGAGGACTACGCCCTGATCAAGACCAAGGCCCCCGGCTGGGCGGCCGGGAGGACCCTGGGCGACCTCGGCATCCGCACGGAGTACGGCGTGACCGTGGTCGCGGTCAAGAAGCCCGGCGCCAAGTTCACCTACGCCACCTCCCAGACCGTCATCGGCTCCGGCGACACCCTGCTCGTCGCGGGCGACACCGACCAGGCCGAGCGCTTCTCCGAGGAGACCTGAGCCCGCGTCCGCCCCGCCGGACGCGAACACCTCAGGACCGGCTCCCGCCCGCCGATGGACACGACCGTCACGGAGATTTCCCACAGCGACGGAGAGCAAGCGATGACGGATGGCCTGAGAGAGCGGAATGCGCTGTCACGCGTCCTCCTCGGCCGCGTCCGGGAGCATCCGATGCTGTCCGCTCTCGCCTTGCTCGCCGTGTTCGGCCTCGCCTGGTTCGCGGTCACGCTCGCGCACCCTGCGGTGTGGCCCGTCGTGGCCTGGGTTCCGGTGGTCCTCTCCAGCGCGCTCGCCACGTTCGCCTGCGTGCGCGTTCACCGGTCGACGCCGGCCGGGGCGGTGCGGACCTTCTGGCGGCACCTCGGCGTGTCCATGGGACTCGTCACGGGCGGGCTGATGAGCAACGCCCACACCGCCCTCACCGCGCCGGAGGCGACGCGGTACATCGGAGCGCCGGCCCTGGCGCTGTACCTGGGCGCCCTGCTGACCGCCATCTGGGCCCTGCTGCGGCTGCCCCTCGGGCGGCGCTCCCGCAAGGCGTACCTGACCCTGGGGCTCGACGCGGGGATCGTCATGCTGGCCGCGGCGCTGTTCACCTGGTACCTGATGCTGCGCACCGCGCCGTACCTGCTCACCGCCGGGAACACGTCCTGGTCCGTCCTGCTGATCGTCGCGCTGGGCTTCCTGGAGGTGCTCGCCGCCGTCAAGGTGATGCTGGCCGGAGCCGGTCCGCTGCACCGCAGCGTCCTGATCGCGCTGGGGATGGCGTTCGTCGCGGCGGCGACGTGCGGTGCGCTCTCCCCTCTCAGCGAGGGCAGGCCCGACGTCAACGTCATCCATTTCAGCCTCCCGATCATCGTCTTCTTCGTCGCTCTCGCCGCGGAGCGGCAGCGGCAGGTCGCGGCCAGGCCGGTTCCCGCTCCGCGCCGCCGGCCGTTCAGCCTGCTGCCGTACGGCGCGATCGCGGCGGCCGACGCCCTTCTCCTGTTCTCGGCCCAGCGGCCCGGCCCGGAGATCCGTGTGATCGCGGCCGCGACGATCGCCCTCACCGCCCTGGTGGTGATCCGCCAGGTCGTGGCCTTCCGTGACAACGCCGACCTGCATCGGCAGCTGGCCCACCAGGCCACCCACGACACGCTGACCCAGCTCGCCAACCGGGCCCTGTTCGCCGAGCGCACCGCCGAGGCGCTCGCCGACACCGGGCTCCGCGGCTCCGCGCTGGCCCTGATCGACCTGGACGACTTCAAGGCGGTCAACGACCGGCTCGGGCACGCGGTGGGCGACACCCTGCTGGTGGCGGTCGCCCACCGGCTCCGGGCATGCGTCCGGCGGGGCGACACGGTCGCGCGGCTGGGCGGCGACGAGTTCGCCGTGCTGCTGCTCGACGTCACGGTCGCCGAGGCCGAGCAGATCGTCGAACGGATCATCCAGGCGCTCCGCACCCCGGTCAGCGCCGACGGTCACGAGCTGCTCGTACAGGCCAGCGTGGGCCTGGTCGACAGCCCGCAGGGCGCGGCGGGCGCCAGTGAACTGCTG
Source organism: Planomonospora antibiotica (assembly GCF_014647955.1). Classification (NCBI taxonomy): domain Bacteria; kingdom Bacillati; phylum Actinomycetota; class Actinomycetes; order Streptosporangiales; family Streptosporangiaceae; genus Planomonospora; species Planomonospora antibiotica. The sequence goes on from NZ_BMQE01000009.1 coordinate 191,157, forward strand.
CGCCGCGCCGACGTGGCCATGTACACCGCCAAGGAGCAGGGCAAGAGCCGGTACGTGCGCTACTCCCCGGATCTGGACGCCCGCGCCCTCGAGCACGCCCGGCTGGAGACGGAGATGCGCCGGGCCCTCGAAGGGGACGAGCTGTTTCTGCTGTACCAGCCGGTCGTCACGCTGCCCGGCGGCGAGCTGTCCGGGGTGGAGGCGCTGGTGCGCTGGCGGCATCCGGAGCGCGGGCTGGTGTCCCCGGCGGAGTTCGTCCCGGTCGCCGAGCGCACCGGGATGATCGTCGAGCTCGGCGCCTGGGTGCTGCGCGAGGCCTGCCGCCAGATGGCCGACTGGAAGCACCGGTACGGCCCGGCCGCACCGGTGAAGATGAGCGTGAACGTCTCGGCCCGGCAGCTGAGGGACCGGTCCTTCGCCGAGACCGTCGCCGAGGCGCTGGCCGAGACCGGGCTGCGCCCGGCCGACCTGGTGATGGAGATCACCGAGACGTCCGTGTTCGACGGAGGGCTCGCGGTGGAGACCGTGCAGGCCGTCCAGGAGCTCGGAGTCGCGATCGCCCTGGACGACTTCGGCACCGGGCACTCCTCGCTCGGCCTGCTGCGCACCTGCCCGGTGGACGTGCTCAAGGTGGACAAGCTGTTCATCGACGGGGTGACCGGAACCACCGAGCAGGCGGCGATCGCCACCTCACTGCCGCACATCGCCCGGGCGCTGCGGCTGAGCACCGTGGCCGAGGGCGTGGAGACCGCGGCCCAGGCCGAGCGGCTGCACGAGCTGGGCTACCGGCTGGCCCAGGGCTTCCACTTCGCGCCGCCGCTCTCGCCGGGGAACATCGAGCAGATCCTGAAGACCCGCCGCGCGGACCTCGGCGCGGACTCGTGGGAACCGTCCGTCCTGGCCGGCTGACGGCTCCGCCGTGCCGGCGGGACCGTCAGCCGAGTTCCTCGGCCTCGCCGCGCTCCCGGATGAGCGCGGCGAGTTCGCGCACCTGGCGCACGGTCCGGTCCTTCTCCGACCCCTGCAGTCCCATGGCCCCCACGGTCATCCCGTCAGCGAAGTCGATCTTCGCCCACGGCTCCCCCTCGGTCAGCGTGACCGCGAGCACCTCCGGCCACTCGTAGCGGTGCACCCGCAGGGCGTTGACCAGGGTGATCCCCTGCTCGTCCGCCTCCACCCGGCACCGCCCCAGCAGGTGCAGCACCCCGGCGATCACCCCGGCCAGCGCGACCACCGCGACCTTGTCGGCGAGGGTGAACGGCGGCGGCAGGAAGACCGCCATGACCACCGCGCCCACCATGAGCACGGCCGCGAAGCCGTAGGCCACGATCCGCCCCGTCTTCGGCCGCCACACGACGGGCAGCGGGGGCGGGACGACGTTCTCGGGGCTCACTTGACGATCACTTTCCCTCTACGGAACCGCTGGTCGGACGGCCGCCGGGCCGCCGGTCCGGGCGGCCGTCCGCCGCGCCGGAGGGCGGCCGGGCACCCGCGGTCGCAACCTACCGCACGCCCCGGCCGCCCCCTCGGGCGGTGTCAGCCGCGCAGGCCGCGCAGGAGCACGGCGGTCTCCAGCGCGGCGACGGTGGCCTCGTACCCCTTGTCCTCGTGGCTGCCGGGCAGGCCCGACCGGTCCAGGGCCTGCTCCACCGAGTCGCAGGTCAGCACGCCGTTGCCGACGGGCGTCTCCTCGTCGAGGGAGATCCTGGTCAGGCCGGAGGTCACCGAGTCGCAGACGTAGTCGAAGTGCGCGGTCTCGCCGCGGATCACCGCACCCAGCGCCACCACCGCGTCGCAGCGCCGGGCCAGCGCCTGGGCCACCACGGGGATCTCCAGGGACCCGGCCACCCGGACCACGGTCACGGTCGCGCCGCTGTCCTCGCCGGCCCGCACGGCCCGTTCCAGCAGCCTGTCGGTGATCTTCTCGTGCCAGCGCGCCGCCACGATCCCGACCGTCAGTCCCGCGGCGTCGACCGCCTCCGCTCCCGGCCGCCCCTCCCCGCTCATCGGGCCGCCCCGTTCCGCTCGCTCCGCCCGGTCATACGGTCTCCCCCGCTCATGCGATCTCGATCTCATCGTGGATGTCGTGGCCGAGGCGGTCGCGCTTGGCCGTGAGGTACTTCTCGTTGTACGGGTTCATCGCCACCGGCATCGGCTCCCGGCCCAGCACCTTGATGCCGTAGCCGTCCATGCCGCGCAGCTTGGCCGGGTTGTTGGTCAGCAGCCTGGCCGACTTCACGCCCAGGTCGGCGAGGATCTGCCCGGCGTTGGAGAACTCCCGGGCGTCCACCGGCAGCCCGAGCTCCAGGTTCGCGTCGACGGTGTCGCTCCCGCCGTCCTGCAGGCCGTACGCCCGGAGCTTGGCCAGCAGGCCGATCCCGCGGCCCTCGTGCCCGCGCAGGTAGACCACGACCCCGCGGCCCTGCGCGGCGATCTCGGCCATCGCGTGGTCCAGCTGCACCCCGCAGTCGCAGCGCAGCGAGCCGAGCACGTCCCCGGTGAGGCACTCGGAGTGCGCCCGGACCAGGACGTTCTCGCCGTCGCCGAGGTCGCCGTAGACCAGGGCCAGGTGCTCGCCGCCGTCCAGGGCACTGGAGTAGCCGTAGGCCCTCCAGACCCCGTAGGCGTTCGGGATGCGCGTCTCGGCGACCCGGGTGACCATCCGCTCGGTCCTGCGCCGGAACTCCACCAGCTGCTCGATGGAGACCAGCGCCAGGTCGTGTTCGTCGCAGAAGGCGCGCAGCTCCGGCAGGCGCTTCATGGTCCCGTCGTCGTTGACGACCTCGGCGAGCGCGCCCGCCGGGCTCAGTCCGGCCAGCCGGGACAGGTCCACGGCCGCCTCGGTGTGGCCGCGCCGGACCAGCACGCCGCCCTCCCGGTAGCGGAGCGGGAAGACGTGGCCGGGCCGGACCAGCTCGAACGGCTCGGTGGCCGAGTCGCACAGGGTGCGGATCGTCCGGGCCCGGTCGGCCGCCGAGATGCCGGTGGTCACCCCGTCGCGGGCGTCCACGCTGATCGTGTAGGCCGTGCGCATGCGCTCGCGGTTGTCGTGGACCATCAGCGGCAGGCCGAGCCGGTCGAGGTCCTCGCCGGGCATGGAGACGCAGATGACGCCGCTGGTGTGCCGGATGGTGAAGGCCAGCAGCTCCGAGGTGGCCTTGGCCGCGGCGAAGATGATGTCGCCCTCGTTCTCGCGGTTCTCGTCGTCGACGACCACGACGGGCCTGCCCTCGCGGATGTCGGCGATCGCCCGCTCGACGGGGTCCAGCATGGTGGTCACACGGCCTCCTTGGGGACGAGCACGGTCCGCGACCGGTACTCCTTGAGCCAGTTCGCGAACCCGATCAGGACGAGCACGAAGAAGATCCCGTAGACGGCGCCGGAGACGACCAGCCCGGAGCTGAACGCCAGCGGTACGCCGACCAGGTCCACCGCGACCCAGATGATCCAGAAGTCGACCAGCGCCCGGCCCTGCGCCCAGGTCGCCACGGCGCTGCCGACGAAGATGTAGGCGTCGGCCGCGACCAGGAAGTAGCCGTCGGGCAGCGGGGCATGCGCGCCCCACGACAGGCCGGTGACGAAGAACAGCACGCCCACCAGCGCCGTGCCCGCCAGCATGACCGCGACCAGCCCGAGCCGCTCGCGCGAGGTGGCCGGCCGTACGGCCAGCTCCTGGCCGCCCGCGGTGCCGCGCGACCACTTCCACCAGCCGTAGACGGCCAGCACGCCGAACATGACCTGCTTGAGCGCGTTGCCGGTGAGCTGCGCGCTGATCGAGGCGACGAGCAGCAGCACCGAGCCGGTCAGTTGCACCGGCCAGGTCCAGATCGACTTGCGGATCGCCAGCAGCACGGTGGCCAGCGCGGCCGCGTTGCCGACCAGGTCGGTCCAGAGGACCTTCACCCCGAACAGGTGGAATCCCGCCTCGGCCCAGTTCACGCCCGGCCTCCCCGCACGTAGGCGCCGACGAGCTTCTCCACGTGCCTGGCGATCACGTCGGTCTCCAGGTTCACCGGGTCGCCGGGCTGCTTGGCGCCGAGGGTGGTGAGCTTCAGGGTGGTGGGGATCAGGCTGACCGAGAACGCGTCGCCGTCGACGCCGACCACGGTCAGGCTGACGCCGTCGACCGCGATGGAGCCCTTCTCCACCACGTAGCGGTCCAGCCCGGCGGGCAGGGAGATCCGCACGACCTCCCAGTGCTCGCCGGGCTCGCGCGACAGCAGCACGCCGGTGCCGTCCACGTGGCCCTGCACGATGTGGCCGCCGAGCCGCTGGTCGGCGCGGACGGCGCGCTCCAGGTTGACCCGGGAGCCGGGGCGCAGCGCGCCCAGGCAGCTGCGGTCCAGCGTCTCCTTCATGACGTCGGCGGTGAACACCTCGCCGTCGACGCCGACCACGGTCAGGCAGACGCCGTTGACCGCGATGGAGTCGCCGTGCCCGGCGTCGGAAGTGACGGTCCTGCCGCGGATCGACATGCGCGCGGCATCCTTGAGCGGCTCTATCGCCGCGATCTCGCCGAGTTCCTCGACGATTCCGGTGAACATCCGGGGGGCCTCCCACTCGCCAGTAGCTTCCTGCCATGGCGGGCCCCGGGGATGACGGGTCCACGGACCCGTCGGCGGAGGGTGCCTCGACGGCACTGTCCGCTCGCGCGCTTCCTCCCATCCGGACTTTAACCGTCGGTCCCGGAATTTCACCGGGTCAACCGGTCGATGGCTTCGACCGGGTCGCGGACTGTAACCGCCGGTTCGGAATTTCACCGACCCCGGAGCACGCTGCTCTGCTTCTCGGGTCGCCGGCCGTACGGCACGGCTCCCGTACATCAGTGTGCCATGTCCGGCAAACCGGACGGGACCCCCTCCAGCATGTGGACCAGGCAAGCGCCCGGCGGTTACGCGTCAGGCCGCGTCGAGGCGCCGGGCCCGGCGGGCGTCCGGGGGGTATCTGACCGGCGCGGGGACCAGGCCGATGCCCGTCTGCAGGGCCTTGAGCGCCGCCGTCGCCCACAGGTCCTCCAGCGGCGTGGCGGGCAGGCCGTACAGCCTGCGGGCCCAGCGCGGCAGCGTCGCGAAGGCGAACAGGACGAAGCCCGGGAAGACCGGCTTGAGCGGGAGGAGGTACAGCGGGAGCGGCGCGTTGAACGACTGGCGGATCGGGTGCGGGACCTCGGGGGCGAAGTAGAGACCCGGCCGGCAGGCCCGGATGTAGTCGCGCATCTCGCCGACGGAGCCCGGCACGTCGGCGGCCCGCAGCCCGACGACCTCGGCGGCGCGGCGCCACTCGGCGACGAACCGGTCGGCGTCGGCGTCGGTCAGCCGCACCCCGGCGCGCCGGGCCACCGACAGGTAGGAGTCGACCTCGCCGACGTGCACCCACAGCAGCGCCTCGGGGTCGTCCAGGCGGAAGCGCTCGCCGGTGCCGGGGTCGACGGCGGTGAGCATGGAGTGGATCTTCCTGACCCGGGCGCCGGCCCGCTCGACCTCCTCCAGCGTGCCGTAGGTCCGCACCCGGACGAACTCGGTGGTCCGCTGGAAGCGGGCCCAGGCCTCGCCGGGGTCCATCAGCGCGGAGTTCTGCGCGACCCCGCGCATGGCGCGCGGGTGCAGCCCCTGCATGAGCAGCGCCCGGAAACCGCCGACCAGCAGGATCGGCTCGCCCATCACCCGCCAGGTCACCGAGCCCGGCCCGAAGAGTCCGTGGTCCATGGGCCACCTCCCTCGTAAGTGACTGGTTACCCTACCCTTCCGCCGTCACACCTACCATGCAGGCCACATCGTCCGGACATGAGAGCGGCGGGTCCGTCACGGCACGGCCGCGCTTTTCCGGACCCGCCGGAGCATCGGGAACGCCTGGAACATCCGGAGCGCCCAGAACGCCCTGTCGGCCTTTCCCGGAGCCGGATCCGGATCCCGAGCCCCGATCCCGGAGCCGGATCCCGCGCCGGCCGTCAGGCCCCGGCGGCCAAGGCCCGCAGGGCGTCCACTGCGGCGGCCGGGTCGCCCGCGCCGTAGACGGCGTTGCCCGCGACGAAGACGTCGGCGCCCGCCTCCGCGCAGCGCTCGATGGTCTCGGCCGCGACCCCGCCGTCGACCTGGAGCCAGATCTGCCCGCCGTGCCGTTCGATGAGCGCACGGGCCCGGCGGATCTTCGGCAGGACCACGTCGAGGAACTTCTGCCCGCCGAACCCGGGCTCGACGGTCATCAGCAGCAGCATGTCGATCTCGCCGAGCAGGTCCTCGTACGGCTCGACCGCGGTGGCCGGGTTCAGCGCGAACCCCGAGCGGGCCCCCGCGGCGCGGATCTGGCGCAGCGTGCGGACCGGGGCCCTGGCCGCCTCGGCGTGGATCGTCACGCTGCCCGCGCCGGCCTCGGCGTAGGCGGGGGCCCAGCGGTCCGGGTCCTCGATCATCAGGTGGCAGTCCAGCGGCAGGGACGTGGCCTTGAGCAGGGACTCGACGACCGGCAGGCCGAGCGTCAGGTTGGGCACGAAGTGGTTGTCCATCACGTCGACGTGCAGCCAGTCGGCGTTGGACACCGCCGCGGCCGCCTCGGCGAGGCGGGCGAAGTCGGCGGACAGGATGCTGGGCGAGATCTGTACGGCCATGGTGATCCCGAGTCTATGGGGCGCCCCTCCGCCCCCTCCCACCGGCCGCCTCCCGGCGCGGCCGGGTGGCCCGTTCAGCGGGAGCGCGGCCGGCGGGGCGGATGGAGCCGGACGGTGCCGCGCAGGCGGGTCCGGGCGGCGTCCATGATGGCGGCGAGCTGGGCGGTCTGGTCGGGGGTCAGGGCGTCGAGGAGTCCTGCGCGGACCGCCTCCACGTGGCCGGGTGCGGTCCTCTCCAGCACCCGGCGCCCCTTCTCGGTGATGGCGGCGAGCACGCGGCGCTCGTCGTCGGGGGCGTCCTCGCGGCGGAGGAGGCCCGCCTTCTCCAACTGGGCGACCTGGTAGGTGATGCCGCTGCGGGAGGAGACGAGGCGCTCGGCCAGGTCCGTCATGCACAGGCGCTTCTCGGGACTCTCGTTGAGCCGGTGCAGGATGTCGTACTGCACGGTGGTGACCCCGCCGACCTCGCGGAGCTGCTGCTCGACCATGCGGTGGAGCAGGTCGGAGGTCTCCAGGAACCCGGTCCAGGCACGCAGTTCGGTCTCGTTCAGCCAGCGCGGTTCGCTCATGCGCCCACGATACCGGGTTGCTTCCAATTCGAAGCACCTGTACGGTTCCCTTGTGTTTCGAATTCGAAGCACATCGGCCATGTGCTTCACATTCGAAGCACCAGCGAAGGGCGCCCATCATGAAGATCAGCATTCTCGGCTCCGGCAACGTCGGCTCCGCCCTCTCCTCCCGCCTCACCGCGATCGGGCACGAGGTCGCCACCGCCGACACCTCCACGGGCCCGGAGCGTACGGCCGCGCAGGCCGCGCAGGCCGACGTCGTGATCCTGGCGGTGCCGTTCACCGCCGTCGAAGCCCTGGACCCCCGGGTCGGGGCGGCGCTGTCGGGCAAGGTCGTGGTCGACGCCACGAACCCGCTGGCCCCCGACTTCATGTCGCTGACCGTCGGCCACACCGCCTCCGGCGGCGAGCGGGTGGCCGCCGCCCTGCCGGGCGCCCGGGTCGTGAAGGCCTTCAACACCGTCTTCGCCGCACACCTGGGCGAGGACGGCGCCGGCCGCTTCCTGCCGGTCGCCGGAGACGACGAGGCCGCCAAGAAGACCGTCCTGGACCTCGCCGCGCAGCTCGGCTTCGACGCCGTGGACGCCGGCCCGCTGGCCAACGCCCGCTACACCGAGCCCGCGGTCGAGCTGCTCATCCAGCTCGCCTACGGCCAGGGCCTGGGCGACGGCATCGCCTTCACCCTCACCCGCGCCTGACCGGCCCTCCCGGGGTGCCCCCGTGCCGACGGGGCACCCCCGGCCGGCCGCCGCTCCGGCCCCTCGTCCGCCGGCGGCGCTCCGGCCCCTCGTCCACCGGCGGCGCGCCGGACCGCCGGCCGTCAGGAGGCGACCGGCGCCCGGCCGACCTCCCGGGTCACCGCCGCCCACTCGTCCAGGTCGCGCAGCCGGGCGGCGAGAGCGGCCCGCACGTCGGCCTCCGCCCGGCCGCCCAGCGTGAGACGGAGCGGGGGGCGGTCGGCGTCCACCGCGGCCAGCACGGCCCGGGCCACCTCGGCCGGGTCGGCGAACGCCTCCGGCGGCAGGCCGCCGAGGGAGCTCTGCACGGCGCGCACGGTCGGGTCGTAGTCGGCCACCGGCTCGGCGAAGGCGAGGTTGGACAGGAACGGGGTGGCCGCGTAGCCCGGCTCGACCAGCGTCACCCTGATCCCGAGCGGCGCCAGCTCGGCGACCAGGGCGTCCGACAGGCCCTCCACCGCGTACTTGGTCGCGGCCAGCAGGCCCACCCCCGGATGGGCCACCTGCCCGTACACCGACGAGCCCTGCAGGACGTGCCCCGAACGCTGGGCCCGCAGCACCGGCAGCACGGCGCGCAGCACGTTCAGGACACCGAAGACGTTCGTGTCGAAGACGGCCCTGGCCTGCGCGTCGGTCACCTCCTCGACGGCCCCGAAGAGGCCGTAGCCCGCGTTGTTCGCCACCACGTCGAGGCGGCCGAACGCGGCGACGGCCCGCTCGACGCCGCGGCGCACCGCGGCCTCGTCGCGGACGTCGAGCTCCAGGGCGAGGAACCTGCCGGGGAAGCGTTCGGCGAGCTCCGCGAGGCCGTCGACGCGGCGCGCCGCGGCGGCGACGCGGTCACCGCGGCCGAGGGCGGCGAGCGTCAGCTCGCGGCCGATGCCGGAGGAGCCTCCGGTGACGAACCAGGAACGGGGGGCGGGCGTGGTCACGGTCTCTGCTTTGATCGACATGGTTGTGACCGTACAGTGTTTACTCATAACTATCAAACACAGAACCCGCATTGGGTTATGCTCTAATACGTTTGGCTCAGGACACGACTATCATGGCGGGCGTGGTCACCGATCAGGGACGGCACAGTCCTCTCAGCCCGCCCGAGGCGGCGGATCTCGTGCTCGACTTCGTCAACACCCGCCCGATCGACGGACGCGAGGAGCGACTGGCCGACGCATCTGCGGCGGCCCGGTGGCTGCGCGCGGCCGAGCTGGCCCACGAGGGGACCCTGGTCACCGAGGCGGACGCCGCGGCCGCCCGGGAGCTGAGGCAGGCCCTGGTCACGGTCCTGCTCGCCCACGCCGGCGAGCAGGCCGACGGCGGACCGGGCGGCGACGGCCCGGGCGACGGCGGGACGGCGTTGGAGGAGGCGGAGGCCTACCTGCGCCGGAGCGGAGCCCTGTACCCCCTGTCGCCCGTCGTCACCGCGCACGACGTACGGCTCGTCCCGGCCCAGGAGGGCGTGCCCGGAGCGTTCGGCGGCCTGCTCGCGGCCGTGGCCGAGCTCGCCAGGGGCGGCATCTGGGCACGGGTGAAGGCGTGCCGGAACCCGCCCTGCCATCTCGGCTTCTACGATCGCACCCGCAACTGCTCCGCGGCGTACTGCAGCCCGAAGCGCTGCGGGGCGCAGGTGGCGATGCGCTCCTACCGCAGCCGCCGCGCCGCGGACCCGGCGGACGCGACCCGGGAGTGAGACCGCCGGCCCGCCGCGGCCCGGCGGCCTTCCAGAGCCGCGACCGCGCCGCGGCCCCGGTGGCCCTCAGGGGGCGGGACCGGCGACCGCGCCGCCGAGCCGGCGGGTCCCGCCGGAGGGGCGGGGCCGCGGCCGCCCCGCGGGCGGACGGTCAGCGGCGGCGCAGCAGGGCGAGGAACATGGCGTCGGTGCCGTGGCGGTGGGGCCAGAACTGGGCGTAGGGGCCCTCGCCCAGCCCCTCGACCTCCGGCAGGTACGCGCGGGCGTCCAGCGCCTCGGCGTCCTCGCGGCCGCGCAGCACGTCGCCGACCACGGTGACCGTCTCGGCCAGGTGCGGCGAGCAGGTCACGTAGGCCACCACGCCGCCGGGACGGGTGGCGTCCAGGGCGGAGGCCAGCAGCTCGCGCTGGAGCCGGCCCAGCTCCGGGAGGCTCCGGGGATCACGCCGCCAGCGGGCCTCCGGGCGGCGGCGCAGGGCGCCGAGACCGGTACAGGGGGCGTCCAGCATGACCCGGTCGAAGACGCCCGGGCGCCAGGCCGGGACCCGGCCGTCGGCGGCGACCACCGCGGCGTCCCGGGTGGTCTGCCTGACCAGGCGGGCGCGGTGGTGCTGGAGCTCGGCCGCGAGCAGGCGGGCGCCGCCCTGCGCGGCGAGGGCGTCCAGCAGGCCCGCCTTGCCGCCCGGCCCGGCGCACACGTCGAGCCAGCGGGAGTCGCCGCCCGCCACCGGGACCCTGGTGAGCGCGACCGCCACGAGCTGGCTCGCCTCGTCCTGTACGGCGGCGCGCGACTCGGCCACGGCGCGGACCGCACCGGGGTCGCCCTCGGGCAGGTGGGCGGCGTAGGGGGAGAAGTCGGCCGGCTCGGCGCCGGAGTCGAGGAGCTCCTCCACCGACGAGCGGCCCGGGCGGGCCACCAGGGTGACGCGGGGGCGCTCGTTGTCGGCGGCCAGCAGGGCGGCCGTCTCCTCGATGTCCCCGCCGACGGCGTCGCGCAGCGCGGTGACGATCCACCGGGGGTGGCTGTGCGACACGGCCAGGTGGCCGACCGGGTCGTCGGCCGGGTCCGGGGCCACGATCGGCAGCCACTGCTCCAGGGAGCGGGTGGAGACCTTGCGGAGCACCGCGTTGGCGTACTTCGCGGGGCCCGCGCCGACCCGGAGCCGGACCAGGTCGACGGTCGTGCCGACGGCGGCGTGCGGGGGCACGCGGGTCTTGAGCAACTGGTGCACGCCCAGCCGGATGGCGTCCAGCAGCGGCGGGTCCAGCTCCTCCGGGGCCCGGTCGCTGCAGGCGGCGATGACCTCGTCGTAGGTGCCCAGCCCGCGCAGGGTGCCGTAGGCCAGCTCGGTCGCCAGTCCCGCGTCGCGCCCCGACAGGCGGCGCTCGCGCAGCAGCGCGGGCATCAGCAGGTTGGCGTAGGCGTCCCGCTCGTCCACGGCTCGCAGCAGGTCGTAGGCGGTGTTGCGGGCCTCGTCGTGGACCGGCCGGGGCGGGCGTCCGCCCCGGCTCCCGCCTCCGCGGCCGCCCGCGGGACCCCGGCCGCGACCGCCCGGCCCCTGGCGCCGACCTCCGCCGGAGCCCTGCCCTCCGCCGCCGGACCCGCCGTGCGGACGGCCCCCCTCACGGTCCCCGCCGCGCGGAGCGCCGCCGTTCCCCCGATCGCTCATCTCTCAGACCAGCCGATCCTCGTCGGTGGGCCGTACGCCGCGGGCCCACTCCCCCGCGGTCATCAGGCGCTTGCCTTGCGGCTGCACCTCGCTCAGCTCCACCGGGTGCGTGGCCGTACCGACCAGGACGGAGTTCTTGGCGGCCGCGACCTGGCCGGGGGCCAGCGCGGGCGCGTCGGGCGCGGGCCGCACCGGGCCGAGCTTGATCCGCTGGCCGCGGAATCCGGTCCACGCGCCGGGGGCGGGGGTGCAGGCGCGGACCAGGCGGTCCACCCGCATCGCCGGGACGGTCCAGTCGATCCGGGCGTCCTCGACGCTGATCTTCGGGGCGAGGCTCACGCCCTCGGCGGGCTGCGGCCTGGCCTCCAGCGTGCCGTCCTCGACCCCGTCGAGGGTGGCCGCCAGCAGCTCGGCGCCGGACTCGGCCAGCCGGGCCAGCAGCTCGCCGCTGGTGTCGGTGGCGCGGATCTTCTCGGTGACCACGCCGTAGACGGGTCCGGCGTCCAGTTCCTTGACGATCTGGAAGGTGCTCGCGCCGGTGATCTCGTCGCCGTGCAGCACGGAGTGCTGGACCGGGGCCGCCCCCCGCCAGGCGGGCAGGATCGAGAAGTGGAGGTTGATCCAGCCGTGGCGCGGGACGTCCAGTGCCGCCTGGGGCAGCAGGGCCCCGTAGGCGACCACCGGGCAGGCGTCGGGCCCGATCCGGCGCAGCCGCTCCAGGAACGCGGGGTCACCCGCCTTCGGCGGCCTGAGGACCTCGATGCCCGCCTCCTCGGCCAGCTCGGCGACGGGACTGGGGTGGACCTTCCGCCCCCGGCCCGACGGGGCGTCCGGGCGGGTGACGACGGCGACGACGTCGTGGCGCGGCGAGTCCAGCAGCGCGCGCAGCGAGGGCAGGGCGGTGTCCGGGGTTCCGGCGAAGACCAGGCGCAAGGTTCCTACAGAGCCTTCCCGTGGGTGGCGTGCGGGGAGAACTTGAACGTGGGCGCGGACAGCCCGCTCCACTCGGCCTGGCGGATCTCCCGCATCGCGAGCTTGCGCTGCGCGGGGTCCATCCGGTCGATGAACAGGATGCCGTCCAGGTGGTCGGTCTCGTGCTGGAAGCAGCGGGCCATGAGGTCGGTGCCCTCGAGGGTGACCGGCTCGCCGTGCATGTCGAAGCCCTTGGCCACCGCGCGGATCGCCCGGGGCGTCGGGTAGGACAGGCCGGGGAAGGACAGGCAGCCCTCCTCCCCCTCGGTGTCGAGGTCCTCGGACAGGTCGAGGTTGGGGTTGATCAGGTGACCGAGCCGGTCGTCCACGTAGTAGGTGAAGACCCGCAGCCCGACCCCGATCTGCGGTGCGGCCAGACCCGCTCCGGGCGCGTCCATCATGGTGTCGGTGAGGTCCTTGACGAGCTTGCGCAGCTCCTTGTCGAAGTCCTTCACCGGCTCCGCGGGCGTGCGCAGCACCGGGTCGCCGAAGAGGCGGATTGACTGAATGGCCAACAGGGCTCCTTCCACGGAATCCCCCCAGTTTAGGGGCCCCGGCGGCGCGGACCTACCTGGAGCGGGCCTTCATGACCGCCTTGCGCGCGGCCTTGGCCACGGCGGCGTCGGCGTGGTGCACACCGAGCATGTCGAGCACCACGATCGCGTCGGGATGCTCCACGAGGGCCATCTCCTCGACCAGGCGGACCAGGTCCTCGCCCGGCTCGAGCGCGGCGAACTCGCCCATCCCCTCGGGGGCCCGGCCCTGGTGGATCAGCGAGGCGAGCGTGTCGACCGCGATCCAGGTGTTGTCGGCGGGGGTGAGGGTGGGCGCGGGCAGGTCGCGGATGTGCAGCCAGGAGGCCGCGTAGCGCCACAGGGAGGGCTCGGCGAGGGCCTCCCGGACAGGGACCTCGGCCTCGGGCCCGAGCTCCTCCAGGATCGTGCTCACCACGCCGCGCTGCCCGGCCGCGCCGGAGGCGGCGACCCCGAGCAGCTCCCGGGCGGCGGTCTCGGGGCCGCGCGACTCCAGCCACACGGTGACGGCGCTGGGCGCGGCGGAGCCCTTGACGATCGCCTCGACAAGCTCACCCGCGCCGAGGTCGGCGAAGACCGCGACCTCCGCGCCGGTGGGCGCGTCGTGGCCCTCCCGCATCAGGTCCTGGCGGACCGCCCACACGCCGAGCGGGGTCAGCCGGGGCCAGCCGGCCGGCGAGCGCTCGACCAGGCCGCAGTAGCCCAGCAGGTCGAGCGCGGCCGCCAGCTCTCCGGGCAGGGAGGCCGCCAGCTGCCGCATCTGCGCCGGGCGGGCCTCGCAGGCCACCTCGTGCGACTGGAGGATGCCCTTGACCAGGGTGGCGGGGGACAGGCCGTCGCTCACGGCGTACATCGTCGCGAGCATCTCGGCGAGGTGCTCGTCCACCACGGCGGAGCCCGTCAGGCTCTCGTCGGCCCGGTCCAGCACGTCCATGACCACGCCGTCCCAGAACTCCAGCAGCGCCCGCGCAGGCAGGTCGCCGGTCAGGACGAGCGGCCCGGGGGCGGCCGTGCCCCGGGAGATCCGGAGCATGCCGGTGTTGACCGCGACGACCCAGAGCAGGTGGATGCGGGCGGGACCGGGCAGGCCGAGCTCGGCGGCCGCCAGGAACGGGTCGGGCAGCAGGCACTCGGGGGTCACCTGCCGGGTGCCGGTCCAGGCCGCCAGCCGCCGGGCGTCCCGCACCAGCGGGACCCGGAGCACCGCGCGGGCCAGCTCGGCGTCGGGGGCGAGCTCGACCGGCGGGAAGCTCAGCACCTCGCTGCCGCAGCTCGGGCAGTCGCAGTCGGCGTCCCCCGCGTCCCCCGCGACGGCCTCGTCGAGCACCGCCGCCCGCGCCTCCCGGGGCGCGGTCCCCAACTCGTCGACCAGCCTCCGCAGTTCGCCGAGATCGAAGACGTTGCCGGTGTTCCCGCTCTTTGCCACCCGTGAAACTTACTCCACAAGAGCCCCACGGATGTACGGCTCAGCCGATCGCGCGCGAACGCGCTTTGAAGGCCGCCTTGCGCGCCGCCTTGGCCGCGTTCTGGTCCGGCAGGGAGCGCCCGAGGAGTTCCAGCACGTCGACGGCGTCGGGGTGGTCCACCCGCCACATCTCCTCGATCACGTGCGACGGGGGGCCGGAGGCCGCCATGTTCTCGGCGAACGCCTCCGGGTCCTCCGCGGCCGCGGGCAGCGCCAGGGCGAGCATGTCCACGCTCATCCACAGCACCTCGTCCGGGGTGAGCGTCGGTGCGGCCAGACCGCGCGCGGACAGCCAGTGCACGGCGTGCGGCCGCAGCTCGGCGTCCTCCAGGAAGCCCCGGACGGACTCCTCCGCCTCCGCGCCGAGCCGGTCGACGATCGTGACCGCGACCCCCCGGGCGACGGCGGGCGCGCCCGAGGCCGCCCCCAGCAGCTCGGCGGCGGCCCCGGCGGGACTCCGGCGGGCCAGCCAGCCGGCGATGTCGGACTCGGCCACGTCGGGGAGCACGCCGGCCAGCAGGCCCTCGATCAGGCCGGTCGCGTCGGCCTCGGCCAGGTCGGGGGCCTCGGGCGCGTCCATGCCGAAGACGTCGTAGAGCTCGTGCAGGCCCCAGACCGCCAGCGGGGTCAGCTCCAGCGTCCCCTCGCCCCGGCTGAGCAGCCCGCAGTAGGCCAGCCGCCGCCCGGCCTCCTCCAGGTCGAGCTCGGCGCCCTCGTCGGCCAGGCCGATCTCGTCCTCGAGGTACTCCCGGACGACGGGCACGGGCACCGGCGCCTGCACCCGGTAGAACAGGTCGAGCAGGGTGTAGAGCTCCTCGTCGACGAGCCGGTCGCCGCTGAAGGCCCCGCCGGTGTCCTTCTCCACGGCGAACCGCACCGTCGCGGCCCACACCTCCAGGGGGTCGGGGTCGTCCCCGTCGAAGACCGCCGCGCCCTCCGTCTCGACCAGGCCGGTGTGCACCGCCAGGTCCCACAGGAACGCGGGGTCGCCGACCGCCAGCTGCGCGCTCGCCTCCGCGGCGTCGCGCACCCGCAGGGCGCCCTTGCGGGTGGGCGTGCGCCCTCCGGCCAGCATCCACTGGACCAGGCGGCGGGCGTCGGTCAGCAGGGGGACCCGCAGCGCGGCCTCGGCCAGCGCCTCGCGGGAGGCCAGCCGTACCGGCGGGAGCGGGGAGCAGCCCGGGCACTCGCAGTATTCGCCCTCCTGGGCGTCCTCGGCGGGCGGGGAGTCCTCGCCCCCGTCCAGCGAGTCGGCGCCCATCGCGCTGAAGAGGCTCTTGGCCATGCCGAACCGGGAGGTGTCGGCCAGCGCGGCCGGCATCTCGGGTTCGATCCGGTCCAGGGTGGCGCGCATGCGCGCGGCCATCTTGCCGCCGATCTCCTCGGTCTCGAGCAGGAAGTCGACGAGGGTCCGGGCGGCGGCGACCGTCTCCGGGGCGCTTTCCGGAGGGGCGATGACCTTGCGCGGATAGATGTTGAGCAGCAGCTCCTCGAAAGTGACCGAGGTGAAATCCCCCAGCTCGTTCACGTCCAGGTAGTCGCTGGCGTAGTCGCAGAGCAGACGTGCCTCGTCCGCGTCGACCTCGCGGCCGTGCGCACGCCCCCACGCCCGAAGATCGTCGATGGCCCGATTCACCCATTCAATCGACACAGGGAGAAATTAACGGCTTACTGTCAGCACCGCGAATCGGGGAAACTACTCAAATGGCGTCCATAGGGTCAATGCATACCCTGACCACCTCCGGCGCCTTACGCGCGGAACGCACGCCGGCGGCCCCCTTCAGCGCGGAGGCGAGCACCGGGGCGGCCCCCCACGGCACCCGCACGATGGCGCGTTCCCGCACCTGATCGCCCCGGGGCGTCTCCACGGGCACCGGCCCGAGCACCCGCGCGCCCTCCGGCAGCGCGGTCTCCCCCAGCATCTCCCGGACCGCCGCCGGGGACCCGGTCAGCGTCGCCATCCGCACCGCCGGGGGGAAACCGAGTTCTGTCCTGTCGGCCAGTTCCCGCTCGGCGTGCGTGACCGGGTCCCAGCGCAGCAGCGCCTGCACGACGGAGAGCGAGGAGTCGGCCAGCACGACCAGCTCGGCCCCGGGCCGCAGCAGGGCCGCGGCGTTCAGCCACCGGCGCAGCGTCTCCTCGGCCACCCGCAGGTCCGGCCGCCCCAGCAGGGCCCACCCGTCCAGCAGCACCGCCGCCGCGTAACCGCCCTCCGGCACCGGCTCGGCCCCCGGGGTGGCCACCACCAGCGCCCTGCCCGGCCCGACCGCGGCCAGCACGCCGTCCCGGCCGGACGTCCTGACCGGGACCGAGGGGAAGGCCCGCCCCAGTTCCTCGGCCGTCCGGCGGGCGCCCACGACCCGGGCGCGCACCCGCGTCCCGCCGCAGGCCGCGCAGCGCCACTCCCCCGCGATCCGCCCGCACCAGCGGCAGTACGGCGCCGCGTGGCCGCTCCGCAGCGCGAGCGGCCCGGCGCAGTGCCCGCAGCGCGCCGCGGCCCGGCAGCCCTGGCAGGACAGCGCGGGCAGGTAGCCCCGCCGGGGGACCTGCACCAGCACCGGGCCGTGCTCCAGCCCGGCCCGCAGCGTGCGCCAGGCGAGACTGGGCAGCCGGGCCGCCCGCGCCGCCTCGTCCCTGGCCAGCTCCGCGTCGTCGCCGGCCGGCCGCACCCTCGGCGCCCGGGCCCGGACCGCCTCGCGGGGCGCGGCCAGGGCGGCGGCCCAGCCGGTGGCCACCAGCCGGGTGGCCTCCGCGGTGCGGGCGTGGCCGCCGACGAGCAGGCCCGCGCGCCCCCGGTGGGCGCGCAGCGCCAGGACCTCGCGGGTGTGCGGGTACGGCGCCAGCCGCTCGGCGTGCAGGTCGTCGCCGTCGTCCCAGACGACCGCCAGGCCCAGGTCCCGCACCGGGGCGAACGCCGTGCCCCGGGTGCCCAGCGCCACCCGGGCCTCGCCGCGCAGCACCCGCAGCCAGCGCCGGTAGCGCTCGGCGGGCCCCAGGTCCGCGGTGAGCGCCACGTGCCGGCCCGGGCCCAGGACCGCCTCCAGCGCCGCGCCGGCCAGCGCCACGTCCTTGCCGTCGGGCACCACCACGAGCGCGCCCCGGCCGCCGCGCAGCGTCTCGCGCACCGCCACCGCCACCGCCTCCGGCCACTCCGGGCCCCGCGGCCCGGTCCCCGGCAGCGCGGTCCACACCGCCCGCGGGGCGCGCCCGGCGGCCAGCTCCGCCAGGAACGCCTCCCCGCCCGGGTAGTTCGCCCAGGGGCCCGGCCCGGCGGCTTGCAGGGGCTCCTCCGGCTCCCTCGTGCGCGGCTCGGCCTCGACCCTGGCGTGGCGCGGCGGGACGGCCAGGCGCAGGACGTCGGCCAGGGTCCCGGCGTAGCGGTCGGCGACGGCGCGGGCCAGGGCGGCGATCTCCGGGGTCAGCACCGGCTCGGCGGAGACCACCCGCTCCAGCCGGGCCAGCTTCCCGGGGTGCTCGCTGGTCTCCACCCGCTCCAGCAGGAACCCGTCGACGAGCTTGCCCGCGAAACGGACCCGGACCCGGCAGCCCGGGACGGCCGCGGCGTCCAGGGTCGCCGGGACGAGGTAGTCGAACGGCCGGTCCAGGTGGGGCAGCGGCGTGTCCACGGCGACCCGCGCGACGGGCAGCTCCGCGGCCGGCTCCGGCACGCCCCGCACCGGTCCGGCGCTCCGCGCGGGGGCGGGGCGCTCACGGACGGCGTCCAGCGGAAGCAGGGCGCCGTCGTCCGGGGAGGGGGTCGCGAGGGTCACCCCCATGTCCTACCAGACCTCGCGGGCACCTCCCGCCGATCAGCCGGGACCCCCGCCGTCCGCATCGCCCGCATCGCCGCCTCCGCCTTCCGGACCTCCCGTCGACGGCGGTGAGGGTGAGGACACGACGAGCCCCCGGTGGAACGGGTCCGCCGGGGGCTCTCGTCGCGATGGGACTACAGACCGGCGGCGGTGCGCAGGGCGTCGGCCCGGTCGGTGGCCTCCCAGGAGAACTCCGGGCGGCCGAAGTGGCCGTAGGCGGAGGTCTCGGAGTAGATCGGGCGGAGCAGGTCGAGATCGCGGATGATCGCGGCCGGGCGCAGGTCGAAGACCTGGAGCACGGCGGCCTGGATCTTGGCGATGTCGGTCTTCTCGGTGCCGAAGGTCTCGACGAACACGCCGACCGGGTGCGCCTTGCCGATGGCGTAGGCGACCTGGACCTCGGCGCGGTCGGCCAGACCGGCGGCCACGATGTTCTTGGCGACCCAGCGCATGGCGTAGGCGGCCGAGCGGTCGACCTTGGACGGGTCCTTGCCGGAGAAGGCGCCGCCGCCGTGGCGGGCCATGCCGCCGTAGGTGTCGACGATGATCTTGCGGCCGGTCAGGCCGGCGTCGCCCATCGGGCCGCCGATCTCGAAGCGGCCGGTCGGGTTGACCAGCAGCCGGTAGCCCTCGGTCTCCAGCTCCAGACCGGCCAGGACCGGGTCGACCACGTGCTCCTTGATGTCCGGCGCGAGCATCTCCTTGAGGTCGATCTCGGCCGCGTGCTGGGTGGAGACGACCACCGTGTCGAGGCGGACCGGCTTGTCGCCGTCGTACTCGATGGTGACCTGGGTCTTGCCGTCGGGGCGCAGGTAGGGGACCGTGCCGTCCTTGCGGACCTGCGACAGGCGCTCGGCCAGGCGGTGCGCGAGCTGGATCGGGAGCGGCATCAGCTCGGGGGTCTCCCGGCAGGCGTAGCCGAACATGAGGCCCTGGTCGCCGGCGCCCTGGCGGTCGAACTCGTCGCCCGCCTCGCCCTCACGGGCCTCGTAGGCGGCGTCGACGCCCTGAGCGATGTCGGGGGACTGCGCGCCGATGGACACCGACACACCGCAGGAGGCGCCGTCGAAGCCCTTGTGCGAGGCGTCGTAGCCGATCTCGAGGATCTTCTCGCGGATGAGACCCGGGATGTCTACGTAGGTCTCCGTCGTCACCTCTCCGGCGACGTGGACCTGACCGGTGGTGATCAGCGTCTCGACCGCGACCCGGCTCTTGGGGTCTCCCTTGAGCATGGCGTCGAGAATCGCGTCGCTGATCTGGTCTGCGATCTTGTCCGGGTGGCCCTCGGTGACCGACTCGGAGGTGAACAGGCGACGGGACAAGTCAGTGGCTCCTCATGCAGCGGCTGCTGGCGACGGGGCTCCGGTGCGGGGGCGCACCGCGAGCGCTCCGCCGAAGTCTAGCCGCTCACCGGCCGTTCGCGATTCTCCCTTCCGCCTCCGGCCGGCGGGAGGGCGGCGCACACCGGGGATCCGTCCTCTCCCGGCGGCGGTTCCGCACCCGAACCGCTCCCGAGGCGGGCGGATCAAAGGTCGGGAAGCGGGTCGGGCGGCAGCGTCTCGGGCGCGAAGACCTCGGCGTCGGCGGCGTGGACCACCGCGGCGTACTCCTCCTCGATCTCGAACACCGTGCCGCCGAGCTCGATGGCCGCGCCGGCGGAGAACTCCACCGGGCCGATCCGGGTCCGCCGGGCGTGGGTGGAGTGGATCGCGGTCGGCACGTTCCTGTCGAAGAAGGCCGTGGACAGCACGTGGATCGCCTGGTCGGACACCACGACCAGGAAGGCCGCCATCCCCGGCGGCCCCACCGACAGCGCGGGCAGGACGTAGCGGATGTCCTGCCCGGGAGGGAGCAGCGCGCGGCAGCGCGCCCTGACGGCGGCCGGCACCGGCATATCGGACCCCTCCCTGACACGGCGTTCCGGGTCGCTCTGTCCGACGCAGTATCCGCCGGAAGGCGATCTCCGGCAAGCGGATCAGGGAAGCCGCTCGGCCACCAGGTCCCAGACCACGTCGGCCAGCGCCTCCTTGGGCCCGCGCGGGATCTCCACCGGCTCCGCGTCCGCGGACAGGACGACCGCCGCGTTGTCCGGGGTGCCGAAGGCGAGGTTCTCCCCGACCTGGTTGACGACGAGCAGGTCGCAGCCCTTGCGGGCGAGCTTGGCCCGCCCGTTGGCGAGCACGTCGTCGGTCTCGGCCGCGAACCCCGCGATCACCGCGGGGTACGGCGCGGCGCCCTCGCGGCGGCGCTCCCCCAGCTCGGCGAGGATGTCCGGGTTCTTCACCAGGTGGACGGCCTCGGGCTCGGCCGAGGTCTTCTTGATCTTCGAGTCGCTCCGCGCCGCGGGCCGGAAGTCCGCCACGGCCGCGGCCATGACCACGGCGTCGGCGTCGGCCACCGCCGCCAGCACGGCGTCGCGCAGCTGGAGCGCCGACTCGACCCGCACCACCGCGACCCCCGCGGGGTCGGGCAGCGCGACGTTGGCGGCGACCAGCGTGACCCGGGCGCCGCGGGCGGCGGCCGTCCGGGCCAGGGCGTATCCCTGCAGGCCCGAGGAGCGGTTGCCGATGAAGCGGACCGGGTCGATGGCCTCGCGGGTGCCCCCCGCCGAGACGACCACGTGGCGGCCGGCCAGGTCGAGGGAGCGGCCGGCCAGGACCCGGCGGCAGACCTCGAAGATCTCCGCGGGGTCGGGCAGCCGCCCGCGGCCGGTGTCGGCGCCGGTGAGGCGCCCCACGGCCGGGTCGAGGACGAGCGCGCCGCGCTCGCGCAGGACGGCCACGTTGGCCTGCGTCGCCGGGTGCTCCCACATCTCGGTGTGCATCGCCGGGGCGAACACCACCGGACAGCGCGCGGTCAGCAGGGTGTTGGTCAGCAGGTCGCCGGCGATGCCGTGCGCGGCCTTGGCCAGCACGTCGGCGGTGGCGGGGGCCACCACCACCAGGTCGGCGCCCTGGCCGATGCGGACGTGCGGCACCTCGTGCACGGAGTCCCAGACGTCGGCGGTCACCGGGTTGCCGGAGAGCGCCGCCCAGGTGGGCTCACCGACGAAGCGGAGCGCCTCCCGGGTCGGGACGACGCGGACGTCGTGGCCGGACTCGGTGAACAGGCGGAGCAGCTCGCACGCCTTGTAGGCGGCGATGCCGGCGCTCACCCCGAGCACGACGCTCGGCCTGGCGGGCGCGTCCTCGGACGTTCGCATCGGGCGGGTCTCAGCCCTCGATGGGCTCGGCGGTGAGCAGGCCCTCGCTGACCTCGCGCAGCGCGATGGACAGCGGCTTCTCCTGCGCGTGGGTCTCCACCAGCGGGCCGACGTACTCCAGCAGGCCCTCGCCGAGCTGGGAGTAGTAGGCGTTGATCTGGCGGGCCCGCTTGGATCCGAAGATCACCAGGCTGTACTTGCTGTCGACGATGTCGAGCAGCGCGTCGATCGACGGATTGGTGATGCCTTCGCTGTATGCGGCGTTGGTTGCCACGTCGTGTCCCCCTAGCTAGTTGAACGTCCGGGGCTCGAAGCCTCGGGAGCACCAGCCAGCAAGGCTATCAGCCGCCGGCACACCTCCTGGACCGACGTGTTCACCAGTGTCAGGTCGAATTCGCGCTCGGCGGCCATCTCGATCCGGCCGGCCGCCAGGCGGCGGGCGATGACGTCCTCCGGCTCGGTGCCGCGGCCGCGCAGGCGCTTCTCCAGCTCCTCCCAGCTCGGCGGGGCCAGGAAGACCAGCAGCGCCTCCGGCATGGTCGCGCGGACCTGGCGGGCGCCCTGCAGGTCGATCTCCAGCAGGGTGGGGATCCCGGCGGCGAGCTTCTCCACGAGGGGCGTCCGTGGAGTCCCGTACCGGTTGCCGGCGAACTCGGCCCACTCCAGCAGCCCCCCGGAGGCGACGAGGCGGTCGAACTCCTCATCGTCGGCGAAGAAGTACTCCACCCCGTGGGTCTCGCCGGGGCGGGGCTTCCTGGTGGTCACCGAGACCGACAGCCACACCTGGGGGTGTGCCCGCCGAAGCTCGGCGACGACCGTGGACTTGCCGACGCCCGACGGCCCGGACAGGACCGTCAGGCGGTTGCCGGTCGGCCCGGTGGAGGCTCGCGCCTCCTCCGGACTCCCGGCCGGGGGTGTGGAGCCACCGGATCCGCTCGTCGCGGTCTCGTCCGGAGCCCGGCCCTCGTCGGGCCGCGATGCTCCGGTTGACGTTCCGGTCACTCCAGACCCCCGTGATGCCGTCCCCGCTGCGCGGGGTGAAGCGTGCGAACTGTGGAACCGAGACTAGTCCTAGCTCTCGGCTCCGCCGAACTCACGCTCCAGGGAGGCGCGCTGGTTGGCGCCGAGACCCCGCACACGGCGGGACTCTGCGATGCCCAGCCGCTCCATGAGCTGCTTGGCGCGGACCTTGCCCACGCCGGGGAGCGACTCGAGAAGGGCCGACACCTTCATCTTGCCGATGACGTCATCGGCCTGCCCGTCTTTGAGCACCTCAGTCAGAGAGACCGCGCCGTGCTTCAGGCGGTTCTTGACCTCGGCACGCTCTCGGCGGGCCTTGGCAGCCTTTTCCAGGGCTGCGGCGCGCTGCTCGGGGGTAAGGGGAGGAAGAGCCACGCCGGGTCACCTCGAATTTCCTGTCGATGTACTCGGACGGGAAGGGAAACTAGCTGGTCATCGCGATCCAAGCAACGTCAACCCCGGTTTCTGCGCCCAGAAAGCCCGGTTCTTCACCCTGAGTAGTAGAGATATAGCTCATTGTCGGTCAAACGACGCTCAGCCCGGGGTTTTCCGCGACGAAGATCACATGTCCCGGCCGCCGGTCGCGGAGGCCTTCCGGAGCGCCGCGGCGATGCCGGCGGCCGCGGCGCCGGGGTCCGCCGAGCCGGTGATCGGACGGCCGATCACGAGGAGGTCGGCGCCGTCGGCGAGCGCCCGCTCGGGCGTGGCCACCCTCGCCTGGTCCTGGGTGTCGGCTCCCGCGGGGCGCACGCCCGGGGTGATGAGCGTGACGTCCGGACCGACCTCGGCCCGCACCGCGGCCACCTCCCGGGGGGAGCACACCAGCGCCTGCGCGCCCGCCCCGACGGCCAGGACCGCCAGGCGGCGCACGGCGTCGTCGGGGGGTCCCGAGATGCCCGCCCGCTCAAGATCGGCCTCTGAGAGCGACGTGAGCACCGTCACGGCCGCGATGCGCGCCGCGGGGGCGGCCTCCACCGCCGCGCGGACCATCGCGGCCCCTCCGGCCGCGTGGACGGTCAGGATCGCGGGCTTGAGCCGCGCCACCGACCGCGCCGCGCCCGCCACGGTGTTCGGGATGTCGTGCAGCTTCAGGTCGAGGAACACCTGCACCCCGCTCGCCCCCCGGACCGAGGCGATGACGTCCGGCCCGTAGCGGAGGTAGAGCTCCAGCCCGATCTTGACGGTGCTGACGTGCGGGGTCACCAGGCTCGCCCAGCGGGCCGCGGTCTCCAGGTCGGGCGCGTCCAGGGCGACGGCGATGGGGGCGGGGATCACAGCGGGCTCTCCTCGAAGTCCGTACGGTGCCGGGTGGTCGCCCCCGGCGGGCGGTGGGCCAGTCCGACCGCGTCGGCCAGCCGGTGGAACCCCCGCGCCGCCAGGATCTCCTCCAGCTCGCGCAGGACGCGCAGACCGGCGTAGGGGTCGTGGAACAGCGCGGTGCCCACCGCGACGACGCAGGCGCCCGCCAGGACGAACTCGAAGGCGTCCCGGCCGGTCAGCACGCCGCCCATGCCGATGATGGGCACGCCGGGCAGCGCCGCGTGGACCTGCCAGACGCATCGTACGGCCAGCGGCCGGATCGCCGGTCCCGACAGGCCGCCGGTGACCGCGGCGAGCGAGGGGCGCATGGCGTCGGTGTCGATGCTCATGCCGAGCGGATTGTTGATCATGGACAGCGCGTCGGCGCCCCCGTCCACGCACGCGCGGGCGACGCTCACCACGTCCAGCGCGTCCGGGGAGAGCTTGGCCACCACCGGCACGTCGTAGCGCATCACCGAGCGCACCGAGGCGACCACCTCCGCGGAGGCGGCGCCGTCGCGGGCGAAGACCCGCCCGCGGTCCTCGATGTTGGGGCACGACAGGTTGACCTCCACGGCGGTCACGCCGGGTGCGTCGGTGAGCCTGCGGGCCAGCGCGGTGTACTCGGCGACGGTGCCGCCGCCGATGGACACCACGGTCCTGATGTTGCGCTGGGCCAGCCAGGGCAGCTCCCGCGCCAGGAACGCGTCCACGCCGGGTCCCTGCAGCCCCACGGCGGCCAGCAGGCCCGAGGGCGTCTCCGCCATCCGGGGGGTCGGGCGGCCCGCCCTGGGCGCCATCGTGATCGACCGGGTGGTCACCGCCCCGAGCCGGCCCAGGTCGAAGAACTGGGCCAGCTCGGCGCCGGAGGCCGCGCACCCGGCGGCGGTGGTGATCGGGTTGGCCAGTTCCACGTGCCCGAGGTAGGTCCGCATGTCAACCGGCATGCCGTGTGCCTCCGCCGGGCGCTCCGAGCGCGTCGAACGGGATCGTTCCCACGTCGTCGAAGCGGACGCGCTCGCCCCGGAAGACCGGGCCCTCGACGCAGGAGCGGACCATCCGGGTGACGCCGTCGTCGCCGATGACCGGGAGCACGCACGTCATGCACACGCCGATCCCGCAGGCCATCCGCTCCTCCACGGCCACCTGGACCGGGATGTCGAACTCGACCGCCACGGCGGTCACCCCGCGCAGCATCTCCATGGGACCGCAGGCGTAGACCGCGTCGGCGCGGACGTCGGCGATCACACCGGGCAGCACGTCGGTCACCCGGCCGCGCATGCCCAGCGACCCGTCCTCGGTGGTCAGCGTGGTGGTCTCCCCCATCCGGCGGGCGCGCAGCGCGCCGAAGACCCGGTCGGCCGAGGCCGCGCCGAGCACGAAGTCCACCCGGCAGCCGCGCCGCTGGAGGGCGTCGGCGACCGCGAAGAGCATCGCGGAGCCGTACTCGCCGCCGACCAGGACGCAGGTCACCGGGTCCCGGGGCAGCGGGAACGGGCGGCCGAGCGGGCCCACCAGGTCCAGCGTGTCCCGGGCGCGGCGCTCGGCCAGCCAGGCCGTGCCCGCACCGCCGGCGGTGAAGACGAACTCCACCGTGCCGCCGTAGTCGGGCTTGACGTCGTGGACGGAGAAGGCACGGCGCGTCAGCATCGACGTCCCCGGCCCGCCGACGGCCACCGCCACGAAGTGGCCGGGGCGGAACCGCTCGACGATGCCCGGCGCGACCACGGTCAGCGCATGGTAGGCGTCGACCCGGCGCGTCGTCAGCACCGTGCCCGTGACCTGTACCGGAGTGACAGGCGTCTTGCTCACCTCCCGCTCAGGGCATCATCCCCGCAGCCTGTGGGCGTGCTCCTGAAGGGACCGTACGCCGATGTCGCCGCGAACGACGGCCTGAACGCCCTGAACGGCCGCGGCCAGTCCCTGGACGGTCGTGATGCAGGGCACGCCCCGCAGCACGGCCGCGGTGCGGATCTCGTAGCCGTCCAGCCGCGGCCCGGACTGGCCGGGGCTGCCGAAGGGCGTGTTCACGATGAGATCCACCTCGCCGTCCAGGATCCGCCTGCCGATCGTCGGCTCGCCGTCGGGACCGGGTCCGTCGCTCTGCTTCCGCACGATCTTGGCATGGACGCCGTTGCGGCGCAGCACCTCCGCGGTTCCCTCGGTGGCCAGGATCTCGAAGCCGAGGTCCGCCAGGGCCTTCACCGGGAAGATCATGGCCCGCTTGTCCCGGTTCGCGACCGAGACGAAGGCCCGCCCCTTGGTCGGCAGCGAGCCGTAGGCGGCGGCCTGCGACTTGGCGTAGGCCGTGCCGAAGAACGCGTCGATGCCCATGACCTCGCCGGTGGAGCGCATCTCCGGGCCCAGGATGGTGTCCACGCCCCGGAACCGGTTGAACGGCAGCACCGCCTCCTTGACCGCGATCGGCGCGTCCAGCGGCATCGTGCCGCCGTCGCCGGAGGCCGGGAGCATGCCCTCGGCGCGCAGCTGCGCCACCGTCGCGCCCATCATCACCCGGGCCGCGGCCTTGGCCAGCGGCACCGCCGTGGCCTTGGAGACGAACGGCACGGTACGGCTGGCGCGCGGGTTGGCCTCCAGCACGTACAGGATGCCGGCCGACATGGCGTACTGGACGTTGAGCAGGCCGCGCACGCCCACGCCCCGGGCGATCGCCTCGGTGGCGGCGCGGATGCGCTTGATGTCGAAGCCGCCGAGCGTCATCGGGGGCAGCGAGCAGGCCGAGTCGCCGGAGTGGATGCCGGCCTCCTCGATGTGCTCCATCACGCCGCCGAGGTACAGCTCCTCGCCGTCGAAGAGCGCGTCCACGTCGATCTCGACGGCCTCGTCCAGGAACTTGTCCACCAGCACCGGGTGGTCGCCGGCCGCGCGCGACATGTAGGTGACCAGGGTGGCGTCGTCGTAGACGATGGCCATGCCGGCGCCGCCCAGCACGTAGCTCGGCCGCACCAGGACCGGGTAGCCGATCTCCGCGGCGATCTCCAGCGCCTCGGCCTCGGTCACCGCGGTGCCGTGCTTGGGCGCCGGGAGCCCGGCCTCGGCGAGCACGCGGCCGAACGCGCCGCGCTCCTCGGCCAGGTGGATGGACTCCGGCGAGGTGCCGACGATCGGCACGCCCGCGTCCTTGAGCGCCTGCGCCAGCCCGAGCGGGGTCTGCCCGCCGAGCTGGACGATGACGCCGGCGACCGGGCCCGTCTGCTGCTCGGCGTGGACCACCTCCAGCACGTCCTCCAGGGTGAGCGGCTCGAAGTAGAGCCGGTCGGAGGTGTCGTAGTCGGTGGAGACCGTCTCGGGGTTGCAGTTGACCATGACGGTCTCGTAACCGGCCCGTGACAGCTCGAAGGAGGCGTGCACGCACGCGTAGTCGAACTCGATGCCCTGGCCGATCCGGTTGGGGCCGGAGCCGAGGATGAGGACCTTCGGGCGGTCGCCGTACGGGACCTCGGTCTCCTCGTCGTAGGTGGAGTAGAGGTACGGCGTGCGGGCGGCGAACTCGGCGGCGCAGGTGTCCACGGTGTTGTAGACCGGGCGCACGCCCAGCGCGTGGCGCAGGTCGCGCACGCGCGCCTCGTCCAGGCCGCGGATCCCGGCGATCTGCGCGTCGGAGAAGCCGTACCGCTTGGCCCTGGTCAGCGCGGCGGCGTCCAGCTGGGACGCCTCGCGCAGCTCGGCGGCGACCTCGTCGATCGCCAGCAGCTGGTCGATGAACCACGGGTCGACGGCGGTGGCCTCGAAGAGCTCCCCGGCCGTGGCCCCGGCCCGGATGGCCTGCTGCATGGTGGTCAGGCGGCCGTCGTGCGGGGTGCGGCAGGCGGCCAGCAGCTCGTCCTTGTCGCCCGGCTCGCCGGTCCAGGAGAAGGGGGCGCCCTTCTTCTCCAGCGAGCGCAGCGCCTTCTGCAGCGCCTCGGGGAAGGAGCGGCCGATGGCCATGGCCTCGCCGACCGACTTCATGTGGGTGGTCAGCGTCTGGTCGGCCCCGGCGAACTTCTCGAAGGCGAAGCGCGGCACCTTCACCACGATGTAGTCGAGCGTCGGCTCGAACGACGCCGGGGTCTCGCGGGTGATGTCGTTGGGGATCTCGTCGAGGGTGTAGCCGACGGCGAGCTTGGCCGCGATCTTGGCGATCGGGAAGCCGGTGGCCTTCGACGCCAGCGCCGAGGAGCGCGACACGCGCGGGTTCATCTCGATGACTACCATGCGGCCGGTCTTCGGGTCGACCGCGAACTGGATGTTGCAGCCGCCGGTGTCCACGCCGACCTCGCGGATGACCGCGATGGCGACGTCGCGCATGTTCTGGTATTCGCGGTCGGTGAGGGTCAGCGCGGGGGCCACGGTGACGCTGTCGCCGGTGTGCACGCCCATCGGGTCGATGTTCTCGATGGAGCAGACGATGACGACGTTGTCGGCCCGGTCGCGCATGACCTCCAGCTCGTACTCCTTCCAGCCGAGGATGGACTCCTCCAGGAGCACCTCGGTGGTCGGCGAGGCGTCCAGGCCCGCACCGGCGATGCGGCGCAGGTCCGTCTCGTCGTGCGCGAAGCCGGAGCCCACGCCCCCCATGGTGAAGGAGGGCCGCACGACCAGCGGGTAGCCGAGCCCGCCGGCCGCGGCCAGGCACTCGTCCATGGTGTGGCAGACGACCGAGCGGGCCGACTCGGCGTTGAGGCCGCGCTCGGCGGCGACCTTGGCGACGATCTCCTTGAACTTCTCGCGGTTCTCGCCCGCCTGGATGGCGTCCACGTCGGCGCCGATGAGCTCGACCTCGTACTTGGCGAGCACGCCCGCCTCGTGCAGGGCGATCGCGGTGTTGAGCGCCGTCTGGCCGCCCAGGGTGGGCAGCAGCGCGTCGGGGCGCTCCTTGGCGATGATCTTCTCGACGAACTCGGGGGTGATCGGCTCGACGTAGGTGGCGTCGGCGAACTCCGGGTCCGTCATGATGGTCGCGGGGTTGCTGTTGACGAGGATCACGCGGAAGCCCTCGGCGCGCAGCACGCGGCACGCCTGGGTGCCGGAGTAGTCGAACTCGCAGGCCTGCCCGATCACGATCGGCCCGGAGCCGATCACCATGACCGACTGGATGTCCGTGCGCTTAGGCACTCTTGTTCGCCTCCATCAGAGCGCAGAACTGGTCGAAGAGCCCTGCGGAGTCGTGCGGGCCGGCCGCGGCCTCGGGGTGGTACTGGACGCTGAAGGCGGGCCGGTCGACCAGCCGCAGCCCCTCGACGCAGTCGTCGTTGAGGTTGACGTGGCTGACCTCCGCCGGGCCGTACGGCGTGTCGAAGGCGCCGTCCAGCGGGGCCTGCACGGCGAAGCCGTGGTTGTGCGCGGAGATCTCCACCTTGCCGGTGCGCCGGTCCTGGACCGGCTGGTTGACCCCGCGGTGCCCGTAGCGCAGCTTGTAGGTGCCCAGGCCCAGCGCGCGGCCGAAGATCTGGTTGCCGAAGCAGATGCCGAAGAACGGCCGGCCCGCGTCCAGCACGCCGCGCAGCGCCTCGACGGGGCCGTCGGCGGTGGCCGGGTCGCCGGGGCCGTTGGAGAAGAACACCCCGTCGGGGTCGAGCGCGAGGATGTCGGCGGCGGTGGCGGTGGCGGGCAGGACGTGCACCTCGCAGCCGCGCTCGGCCATCCGGTGCGGGGTCATGGACTTGATGCCCAGGTCCACGGCCGCCACGGTGTACTTCTTGGCGCCGCGGGCGGGCACGACGTACGGCTCGGCGGTGGAGACCTGCTCGGCCAGGTCGGCGCCCTCCATCGGGGGGCTGAGGCGGACCCGCTCCAGGAGCTCCTCGACCGGGGCCACGGCCCCGCCGGAGAAGATGCCGGCGCGCATGGCGCCGCGCTCGCGCAGGTGCCGGGTGAGGGCGCGGGTGCCGGGGATGGCGATCCCGACGACGCCGGAGTCGGCGAGGTAGTCGTCCAGGGAGCGGGTGGCGCGCCAGCTGGAGTGCACCCGGGCGGGCTCGCGGACCACGTAGCCCGCCACCCAGACCCGGGACGACTCGGGGTCGGCGTCGTTGACGCCGGTGTTGCCGATGTGCGGCGCGGTCATCGCGACGATCTGGCGGTGGTAGGAGGGGTCGGTGAGGGTCTCCTGGTAACCGGTCATCCCGGTGTTGAAGACCATCTCGCCGAAGGTCTCGCCCTCGGCTCCGTACGGGGTTCCGTGGAAGACGCGTCCGTCCTCCAGCACGAGAACCGCGGTCCCGGTCCCGCCGCCCGCCGGGCGGCCGCCGGTCCGCTCGCTTCGCTCACTCACAGAACATCCCACTCATCTCGGTCATTACTTCTGAAAGTATGAAATATCCGGCGCATGGGCGGAGGACGTCTCCACGATGTGGGACGCCCGCCGGCGCGGGCGGGCGCGGCCGTCACGCGAGCTTGCCGTCGAGGACGGTCGGGCGGCCCCGCAGGAAGGTGGCCACGACCCGGCCGGGCAGGGACCTGCCCTCGTAGGGGGTGTTGCGGCTCTTGGAGGCGTAGGAGGACGGGTCCACCTGCGCGCGCACGGAGGGGTCGTAGAGGGTGATGTTGGCCGGGGAGCCGGCCGCCAGCGGCCGGCCGTGACCGGACAGGCGGCCGATCCTGGCCGGGGCGTACGACATGCGCTCGGCCACGCCGGCCCAGTCGAGCAGGCCGGTCTCCACCATGGCCTCCTGGACCACCGCCAGCGCCGTCTCCAGGCCGATCATGCCCATCGCCGCCGCGGCCCACTCGGTCTCCTTGTCCTCGACCGGGTGGGGGGCGTGGTCGGTGGCCACGACGTCGATCGTGCCGTCGGCCAGGGCCGCGCGCAGCGCCTCGACGTCGGCGCGGGTGCGCAGCGGCGGGTTCACCTTGTAGATCGGGTTGTAGGCGCCGACCGGCGAGTCCTCGACGAGGTCGTCGGTGAGCAGCAGGTGGTGCGGGGTCACCTCGGCGGTGACGTTCCACCCCTTGGACTTGGCCCAGCGGATGATCTCCACCGAGCCCGCCGTGGAGACGTGGCAGACGTGCAGGCGGGAGCCGACGTGCGCGGCGAGCAGGCAGTCGCGGGCGATGATCGCCTCCTCGGCGACCGCGGGCCAGCCGGTCAGGCCGAGCCTGCCGGAGACCGCGCCCTCGTTCATCTGCGCGCCGGCGGTCAGCCGCGGCTCCTGGGCGTGCTGGGCGACCACGCCGTCGAAGGCCTTGACGTACTCCAGGGCGCGGCGCATGAGCACCGCGTCGGAGACGCACTTGCCGTCGTCGGAGAAGACCCGGACGCGGGCCGCGGAGTCGGCCATCGCGCCGAGCTCGGCCAGCCGCTCGCCGCCGAGGCCCTCGGTGACCGCGCCGACCGGCTGCACGTCGCAGTGGCCGGCCGCCAGGCCCAGCCGCCAGACCTGCTCGACGACGCCCGCGGTGTCGGCGACCGGGGAGGTGTTGGCCATGGCGTGCACGGCGGTGAAGCCGCCGAGGGCCGCGGCGCGGGTGCCGCTCTCGACGGTCTCGGCGTCCTCCCGGCCCGGCTCGCGCAGGTGGGTGTGGAGGTCCACCAGACCGGGCAGGGCGACCAGGCCCGCCGCCTCGACGGTCTCGTCGCCGGCCAGGCCCGGCCCGACCGCGGCGATGAGGCCGCCGTCGATCAGGATGTCGGCGGGCTCGCCGCCGAGGATCCGGGCGCCCTTGATGACGGTGGTCGCGGTGGTCTTCGAGCTCACTGGTCTTCTCCCCCGAGGTTGGCGCCGCCGAGCAGCAGGTACAGAACGGCCATGCGGGTGGTCACCCCGTTGGCGACCTGCTCGACGATCGTCGAGCGCGGCGAGTCGGCCACCTCCGCCGCGATCTCCATGCCCCGGTTCATCGGCCCGGGGTGCATCACGATGGCGTCGTCGTGCATCTTCGCGACGCGGTCGCGGTCGAGGCCGTAGCGGCGGCTGTACTCCCGCTCGGTGGGGAAGAACGCGGCGTTCATCCGCTCGCGCTGCACGCGCAGCATCATCACCGCGTCGGACTTGGGCAGCACGGCGTCGAGGTCGTAGGAGACCGCGCACGGCCAGGAGCCGACGCTCACCGGGAGCAGGGTCGGCGGGGCCACCAGCGTCACCTCGGCGCCGAGGGTGGCCAGCAGCAGCACGTTGGAGCGGGCCACCCTGCTGTGCAGCACGTCGCCGACGATCGTGACCCTCCTGCCGTCCAGCGGGCCCAGACGGCGGCGCATCGTGAAGGCGTCGAGCAGCGCCTGCGTGGGGTGCTCGTGCGTGCCGTCTCCGGCGTTGACCACGCTGCCGCGCACCCAGCCGGCCAGCCGGTGCGGCGCGCCGGAGGCGCCGTGCCGGATGACCACGGCGTCGGCGCCCATCGCCTCCAGGGTCAGCGCGGTGTCCTTGAGCGACTCGCCCTTGGAGACGCTGGAGCCCTTGGCGGAGAAGTTGATCACATCCGCGGACAGGCGCTTGGCCGCGGCCTCGAACGAGATCCGGGTCCGGGTGGAGTCCTCGAAGAAGAGGTTCACCACCGTGCGGCCGCGCAGGGTCGGCAGCTTCTTGATGGAGCGCTCGGAGATCTTCGCCAGCTCGTCGGCGGTGTCCAGGATCAGCAGGGCGTCGTCGCGGCTCAGGTCCGCCGCCGAGATGAGATGCCGCCTCACTTGTCGCCCTCCTTCAGCAGCACGACCGCGTCCCGGCCGTCGTTCTCCTCCAGGTAGACCTTGACGATCTCGCTCTTGGAGGTGGGGAGGTTCTTGCCCACGTAGTCGGCGCGGATGGGCAGCTCCCGGTGGCCGCGGTCCACCAGCGCGGCGAGCTGCACGGCCCGCGGGCGGCCCAGGTCGCCCAGCGCGTCGAGCGCGGCCCGGACGGTGCGGCCGGAGTAGAGCACGTCGTCGACCAGGACGACCGTCCTGTCGTCGACCCCGTCGGCCGGCAGGTCGGTGCGCCCCAGCGGCCGGGCGGGCTTGGTGCGCAGGTCGTCGCGGTACATCGTGATGTCGAGGGAGCCGACCGGGACGGCGCGGCCCTCGAACTGCCGGATGTGCTCGGCCAGGCGGCGGGCCAGGTGGACGCCGCGCGTGGGGATCCCGAGCAGGACGACATCCTCGCCGCCCTTGGTGCGTTCGAGGATCTCGTGGGAGATGCGGATCAGCGCCCGGTTGATGTCGGGGCCTTCGAGGACGGCGTGCGCGGGGCCGCGGATCTGGTCGCGGGCACGCGAAACGGCGTCGGTCAAGAGAACACCACCTTTCCCGCCTCACGGGACGGGTCTTAAAGGAAGTCGACACCCTCAAGGTATCAGCAGGAGGACGGCCGCTCAGAATCGGGCGTTTATTGCACCAATAGCGACAAAACCTGACCAAGGTGACTATTCATCTCGATGACCTCCGGCCGGCCTCGTCAGGGGGCCGGCGCACCCCGCGGCCGGGAGCGGCACCGCGGTCCCGGCCGCGGGACGTGCGCTCCGCGGCCGGGCCCCGCCTTGCCGGAGAGACCGGGTTTCGCCCCTCCCCGCCCGGGAATCCCACTCGGCACCGCCCTCCCGCGGACCGTCCCGCGGCGACCGAGGAGACTGCCATGGCCTTTCACGTCGGCTCCGAGGTGGGCCGGCTCAGGCAGGTCGTCCTGCACGAGCCCGACCTGGCGCTGAAGCGGCTGACCCCCTCCAACAAGGACGAGTTCCTCTTCGACGACGTGCTGTGGGTGCAGCGCGCGGTGGAGGAGCACGAGGAGTGGCAGCAGGTCCTGCGGGACCGGGGCGTCACGGTGCACCTGCTGTCGGACCTGCTCCGCGAGACGGTCGCCGTCCCCGAGGCGCGCAGGCACATCCTCGACGGCATCGTGGACCCCCGCTGGTTCGGGCCGCTGGCCACCGACGCCGTCCGCAACACGCTCGACGCGATGGACCCGGCACAGCTGCAGCCGTACCTCACCGGCGGCCTGACCAAGCGCGAGTTCCTGGAACTGTCCCCCGAGCCCCGCAGCGTCGCCTTCCACACGCTGGACATGGACGGCTTCGTCCTGCCGCCGCTGCCCAACCACCTGTTCACCCGCGACACCTCGTGCTGGATCTACGACGGCGTCTCGATCAACGCGATGCGCAAGAAGGCCCGCCGCCGCGAGACGGTCAACTACGAGGCGATCTACCGCCACCACCCGCTGTTCGCCGGCGGCTACGACCGGCCCGGCCAGGACGGCTACCACGTGTGGATGCCCGGCATGGCCGCCGCCCCGGCCACCATCGAGGGCGGCGACGTGCTGGTCATCGGGCGCGGCGCGGTCCTGGTCGGGATGAGCGAGCGCACCCGGCCGCAGGCCGTCGAGATGCTCGCGTGCAGCCTGTTCGCCCGGGGCTCGGCGAGCCGGATCGTGGCGCTGGACATGCCGAAGGCGCGCGCGTTCATGCACCTGGACACGGTGATGACCCAGGTCGACGAGGGGACGTTCACCAAGTACGCCGGACTGGGCATGCTGCCGTCCTACACGATCGAGCCGGGCGGCAACGACAAGGAACTCAAGATCACCGACCACGCGCCGGAGGAGATGCACCGGGCGATCGCCGCCGCGCTGGGCCTGGACGGCATCCGGGTGCTGACCGCCGTCCAGGACGTGCACGCCGCCGCGCGCGAGCAGTGGGACGACGGCTGCAACGTGCTGGCGCTGGAGCCGGGCGTGGTCGTGGCCTACGAGCGCAACACCACCACCAACAACCGCCTGCGCGCGGCCGGCATCGAGGTGATCACCATCCGGGGCAGCGAGCTGGGCCGGGGGCGCGGGGGCCCGCGCTGCATGAGCTGCCCGATCGAGCGCGACGGCGTCTGACGCCCGCGGAGCGGATTCAGAGGCCCGACAGAGGGAACAAATGCGGCATTCAAGGCGGAACCCGCCGGACCGGATTCGACCTCTTTTTTCCAATCAGCTTGACCTTCGGCGTCCGCCCCTTTACCGTCACTGTCCGTAACCACACGTCGTGACGTTACCGGGTGAACCCTCACTCTCCGGTCATCGCAGGCGCCTACCCCTGGGCGCCGACCCGGTGACCGGAGCATACGGCGTGAGGTAGCACAATCAAGTGAAAGCAGTACATTAGAGAGCCGGGGGGCCACACGATGCCGTCTGAATACGCCAAGTCGCTGGGTGCACGACTCCGCGCCATTCGCACCCAGCAGGGATTGTCCCTGCACGGAGTCGAAGAGAAGTCCCGTGGACGTTGGAAGGCGGTCGTCGTCGGCTCCTACGAGCGTGGCGACCGCGCGGTCACGGTGCAGAAGCTTGCCGAGCTCGCGGATTTCTACGGGGTGCCCGTCTCGGAGTTGCTGCCCGGAGGCGCCGCCCCGAGCCCGCTGGGACCCACACCGAAGCTTGTGATCGACCTTGAGCGCCTCTCCCAGCTCCCCAAGGAGAAGGCCGGCGCCCTTGCCCGTTACGCGGCGACCATCCAGAGCCAGCGTGGTGACTACAACGGCAAGGTGCTGTCCATCCGCCAGGAGGACCTGCGCTCCCTCGCCGTGATCTACGACAAGTCTCCCAGCGAGCTCACCGAGGAGCTCATCAACTGGGGCGTCCTGGACCCCGAGGCGCGCCGCGCCGTCGACTCCTTCTGATCCCGGACCGTCTCATGGGTGCGCCGGTTCCGGCGTACCCATCCGGCCAGGGATGCGTTCTTCCGTTGAACCTCGCGTGTAGTCCGCCGCCGATGTCCATCGCTGTGGTAGGAAAAAACAAACGCGCTGTTTAACGAGACGTGGTGAGATGCTCAGGAGAGACGACCGCCAGGATCGCTCCCCGTCACGCCCGAAAAACCGGCTCGCCTCTCTCCGCGCCTCCCTCTCCTCGACCAGGGCCCGCGCCTTCGTCAGGCTCCTCTCCTCCGTCGAGACCGGCAAGACCCACGCCGTCCTGAAGCTGCTGCCGTTCATCGTGATGGCCGTGGTGGCCACGATCGATTTCGGCACGGGCCCGACGACCGGTCTCCTCCCCCTGCTCGCCCTGGGCCCCGCCTTCGCCAGTGTGGCCTGCGGCCTGGCCCGCACCACGCTGGTCGGCGTCATCGCCCTCCTGCTCGGCGTGGCCCTCGGTGCCTACAACGACATCCTCTGGACGCCCCGCACCAACGTCACCGTCATCGCCATCCTCGGCGTGACCATGGCCAGCGTCCTGGCCAGCGCCGGGCGGCTCCGCCACGAACGGCGGCTCGCCGACGTCCGCTCGGTGGCCGAGGCCGCCCAGCGGGTCCTGCTCCGGCCGGTGCCGCGCCGCGCCGGACCGGGGATCGGCGTCGCCGTCTCCTACACCTCCGCCACGGCCGAGGCCCGGATCGGCGGTGACCTGTACGAGGTGGTCACCACCCCGCACGGGGTCCGGGTCATCGTGGGCGACGTCCAGGGCAAGGGGCTGGAGGCCGTCGAGACGGCCGCGGTGGTGCTCGGCGCCTTCCGGGAGGCCGCCTACGACGAGTCCAAGCTCCAGGGCGTGGTGTCCCGCCTGGAGAACGCGCTGAGCCGGGAGCTGTCCGGTGAGCAGTTCGTCACCGCCGTACTCGCCGAGATCACCGGCGGCGCCTCCATCACCGTCCTGAACTGCGGCCATCCGCCGCCCATGGTGCTCACCGCCGAGGGCGACCACTGGTTCGCCGGTCCGCCGGAGGACGCGCTTCCCCTGGGGATGGGCGCGCTGAAGGCCGGGGAGCCGGTGCCGTACCAGCTCCCGTTCGAGCCCGGCCACCAGGTCCTCTTCTACACCGACGGGGTCATCGAGGCGCGGGACCGCTCGGGCCGGTTCTATCCCCTGGACTCCCGCGCCCACCTGCTGGACGGCGCCGACCCGCAGCTCGCCCTGGACGCCCTCCGCGCCGACCTCCTCCACCACGTCGGCCGCCCGCTGGCCGACGACGCCGCCATGCTCCTCCTCCGCCACCGCGCCGCCCGCTCCGCCGACTGACCATCCCGACTGGTTCGGCCGGGTCCCGTTTGCGGGGTGGTTCGGTGGTTCGCGGTGGTCGGGGTGGGTGCGCACTGCGGCGGGCCGGTGGTCCTGCCGGCCGTCGCAGTTGAG